>JADFXA010000003.1:0-24653 GCA_015233755.1 Desulfamplus sp.
CATCGGGGAGGTTTTGTTTATCTGGTCTCTAAGTTATTCTAAGGTATATCGTGAATTTTTATATTTTTAGGTCTCTTTTATCTATTAGTTCCGGAGTTATTACTGCACAACTTATCTCCTTTTTTCATGTTTTCAACTCAAATATCAATGTTTCTATATTGCCTGCTTTTGCAGGTGCTATGTTTATATCTTTAACCGCTGGAATTTCTCTCTCAATATCTTCATTTTGCTTAATTATTATACTCATAAAAGTTATCAAAACCCCTCCTAAGTACTTTGCAATTACATACTTTTCTATTTGGTTAACCATTAGTATTATAACTATTTTGAAAGGTGAAGGCTTTTACACAGCAGCATACACAATCTTCATTCCTTTTGTAATCTTCTACATTTTAAATTTATTATCAGCTAATACAATTTGTCGCCTATTGAACAGTACGGAATTGAAATCAAATCAAAAATTGTCAATTGCGATTATGGCAATAAGTATTTCGATTATTGCAATATTGTACTATTTTAATTGCGATAAGGATTTTTTTTTAAGAGTAAGGGACTATCTAATTTTGTCGAGCAAATTGGGCGAAGTTTTTAATGATTTTTATTATAGATACACCCTCTATGCAGCAGAGGCAGTTAGACCAGCTTCATATAAATTAATGAGGGTTTTATCTCTAATTGGACTAACTATTATTTTACCAACTATTGTATATTTAACTTTTTTCTTCATAAACCTCTATTCTATAAATTTAATAATAAAGAAAGTTAAAATATATAAAAATATGGCTACTGAAGCTATAAATATTTCAGCAATTATTGCAGGAGTAATAAACATTGTAATTGCACTTTTTATATTTTATAGACTCTATCCAACCTATACAATACCTAAACATATACTAACCACAAAAGCGATGCTTTATCATCAACAAGATTATAGAATAAGGGTTGAAGGTTTAAAAAAACTTTGCAGGAGCGATGTTGTATATACTAAACGTAGAGTTAATACAAATGGAGATAATATTTGGAATTATCCTGAGTTTATCGCAACTATGATAAAACAAAACGATCCAACTTATAAAATAAACGGAAATATTGTAGAAAAGTATTGGCTTGCAAATGCTTTCGGCGCTGCTAAAAAGTTAGATGCCCTACCCTATCTTGAAAACTTGATTAATGATCCATCTATAAATGTTCAGTGTGCTGCAATTGAAGCTATGGCAAGCATAGCTGTGAACAACTCTAACTTGGATATTTCCCATTTTTTTAAGGATAAAATAGTTAATAGCAATGAACTTTATGTCCAAAAAAGAGCTCACAATGCCCTTAAAAGAGTCCGAAAATTATGATAATAATGGTGTTTATACTAACGCTATTAAATTTAGCTATTTATATATTGCCGCAACTGCTGTCTTAATTATTGAAACCGGTGGTAGATTTCTTTTAAATAAGATTTTCACTCTTGCAACCCCATTTTCAACCATTGAAAAAATTCTTATTCTCCGAATATTTCAGATAACATTTATAATTGGCATTACAATTTATTGTAAATTTGATTCTGAGAATCTATTTGGTTTTAAAGGTCAGAGTTTGAAAAAAGGGTTCAGAACTGGACTGCTCTTATCATTTTATTTTGCAATAGCAGCCATAGTTGGAGCGTTTATAGTTCTATCTATTACTCAAAAAAATCCACTTCTTTTTTTACGCACTCCACTTGTCTATAATTTGTTTTCAAGCTCAAATCCAAGCAGCAAGCAATTTGAAGTTGCGATATTTATGTTTACAGGTTGCATAGTAAGTCCATTTGCTGAAGAGCTTTTTTTTAGGGGTTTTGTATACTCTTCTTTCAGAAAATATGGAGTTATCACCGCACTTATTATAAGCACATCTATATTTTTATTGTGTCATATATCAGGAAGTAATAGCATTAACTCAACTTTGATTATTCCATTTATTGGAGGTATTATATTTGCTCTATCCTACGAATCTTCAAAAAGCCTTTTGGCACCAATCATCATACACGCACTTGGAAACACAGCCATATTTACGATAAACTTACTTCTGATTTGGTGATTCATTGAGTCACCCAGAGCTAAAGCTCAGGGCTAACTCTATTGAAATCCTCTTAAGAGGACTTTTAAATTTTAGCCGATGGTTTTAACCTACGGCTAAAATATTGAATAAAAACTCAATCTATGCCCTTGAATAGTATAAAAACGATATTCTATAAACCAAGAAAATCAGCAACCACTCTATTAGCAGGCCTATTGCGTAGATTTTCAGTAGAGTCTATCTGCTCAACTTTTCCGCTGCTCATTACACAAACAATATCAGATACAGCAAAAGCCTCATTATGGTCATGGGTAACCCAGATTGTGGTTATTGCATTATTAACCTCAATCTGGTTAAGGTTGCTTTTTATTTTTTCTGTCTTGGCTATTTTGCTTATGCTTCTGTTCAAGATAAAACGCAAATCATCAAGAAGCCTCTCTCTCAACTGTTTATCTAAAGCGCCAAGCGGCTCATCAAGCATAATAAGGTCAGGAGAGGGAGCAAGAGTTCTCGCAAGTGCAACCCTTTGACGCTCGCCGCCTGAAAGCTCTCTTATATCTCTTTTTCCGTATTGCTCAAGATTTACAAGTTCAAGCATCTCTTGAACCCTTAATGCAATCTCTTTTTTTGATAGTTTTTTCATTTCAAGACCAAAAGAGATATTTTGAAAAACATTTTTGTGGGGGAATAGTGCAAAATCTTGAAACATCATACCAAAGTTTCTTTTATGAGTTGGGACATCCGCCATGTTCTTTTGCCTAAAAAATATCTCTCCAGAATACGGATTTTGAAGCCCTGCAATAGTACGTAAAAGTGTTGTTTTGCCACAGCCTGATGGTCCAAGAATTGAAAGAGAGTCGCCTCTGTTTATGGAGATGTTTATATCTTTTAAAATATATTCAAACTCTCCTTTATAGGCCGCATCTGCTGATAATTCTCTATCTTTAACGCAGAGATTTTTAATAACAAGCTCATTCATTACTATTCAATAACTATCCTAAAAATATATATTGCCATAAATTTTTTGAAAAGATTTTGATTTTAGAATCAAAATAGAAAAGCCATAACTCTATTAAAGTACTAAAAACCTTCATGCCCAAACTGCCTTATACTTTCTATAAATATAAAACCAATTGATGTTACTAACATCAATATTGATGACATTGCCATTGCTTGACCATAATTCATAATACCGGGTTGCCCTAACAATTTATATATCGTAATAGGCATTGTTGTAAATTCGGGTCTTGCAGCAAAAAGAGCAGCCCCAAATTCTCCAAGACTTACTGTAAAGGCAAATACAGCCCCAATTGATAAAGCTCTTGCAATAATTGGCAACTCAATATGAAGCCATACCCTAAAAGGTGATGCACCCATTATTGAAGCAGCCTCTTTTAGACTCAATGGAATTGATTTAAGTGCTGGTAAAACAGCCCTCACGACAAATGGAAATGCAACCAACGTGTGAATTATAGGAATAAGAAAAAGAGATGTCCTCAAATTCAATGGAGGCTTATCAAGGGTAATTATCATCCCAAAACCAAGTGTAACTGCAGAAGTCGAGAGCGGGAGCATGAAAATAGGTTCAAGCATTTTTCCAAATAGAATTTGGAGAGAGGATATATATTTTTTTATGGTTAACTTCCTGTTTATCCTCGAATTTATGTTTATGCCCAAATTTTGGTCTTTGTAAGAACATTGTTTTATCAATATTGCTGCACACCCTCCAACAATTAACGCCATTATAAGGGTAATGGATGCAAAAATAAGCGAGTTTGATATAGCAACAACTGGTGAGACATAAAATATCGAACCAGATGAGTTTAAAAATAGTTCTCGATAAAATATTAAAGATAGAGTCCCTTTGTAATAGATTGATTTTAATAATAAAGCTACCATCGGAAGCCCGCAAAGCAAGAGAATAAACAAAATAGACAAAGAAACTAAAAGTTTCTCAATAGCAGAGCAAGGCTTTTTTAATGAGAATTTTTCTGATTCAGGAGTAAACATAGCTATTTTTTTTTGCATCCGTGTATAGAGAAGCATCATTCCAAAGGTAAAAAGTATCTGAGACAGAGACAAGGTAGATGCAACTGGAAGATTGAAAAGATGTGCAGCTTGTCTGTATATTTCAACCTCAATTGTAGAAAAAGATGGTCCGCCAAGAATTAACACAACACCAAAACTTGAGAAGCAGAATATAAAGACCAACATGGCTGACGCGAAAATTGCTGGTCTAAGAAGAGGAAGAGTAACTTTGAAAAAAATCTGAAAGCTGCTTGCTCCAAGTATTGAAGCAGCCTCTTTCATATCTTTACTAAAAGAAGACCAAAATGATGAGGTTATTCTAAGAACAACTGAGAAATTGTAGAAAACATGGGCAAAAAAAATCATTACAATTGGGTATTCGTTTTTGAAAACGTTTAAAAATTGATTATCTAATAATGAATTTTTAAGGATATCGCCTAATAACAGATTAACAACTTGGCTATTTAATAATAACAAAGCCATATCTTGAATTAGAGATGGAATAATCTGAAATGATGCAGCAACTACAATCGTTGGGAGCACAAAAGGAAGAGTTGCTAATGTCATAATCAACTTTTTACCTTTAAATTCAAATGTTCCCATAACGTAAGAACATGGAAGAGCAACAATAAGGGTTAGTATTGTTGAGAGAGAAGCCTGCCAAAATGTGAACCAAATAATTGACAGGATACGTGAAGATTTAAATATTTTCAGAAAATTAAGTAAGTTAAATGATAATATACCTTGAAGCGTAAAATTATTCTGGTCAAAAAAACTTCTAATAAATATTCCAGCAAGAGGATAGAAATAAAATAACATAAGAAAAAGAAACGGGATAAAGCCCACAATCAATGGAATTAAATATTTATCCCGCTCTAAAATTATATTTTTCAAGCTCATTGCACAATTTCAATTAAAGACTATTTATAAACCAACATTTATATTTTATAGCTTAAGTTTATATTCTCTTAAATCTACAACATCAACTCAGTCCACTTTTCAATCCAAACTTCTCTTTTTTCGCTTATTTTCTCATAAGAAAGTGTTGCTGGGTTGTTAGTAATTTTAGCATGTTGTTTAAATACATCTGGAAGAGTTGAATTACGATTTGAAGGAAACACAAACATTTGAAGAGGAATATCTTCTTGAAATTGTTGAGAAAGCAAAAAATCAATTAACTTTTGTGCAAGTACAAGGTTTGAAGTCCCTTTTAAGATACCTGCAAATTCAATCTGTCTGAATGCAGAACCATTCTCTGTAACAGCGGCGGTTGGGGCATTGCTATTTTTATCTTTTTCAGATTCGTCTTTTGCAAAGTGAACTTCAGCAGCAGGGCTTGAGGCATAGCTTACCACAATTGGTCTATCGCCTTCAGAAGCTGCCGAAAATTTACCCCAATAGGCCTCTTTCCATCCACTTGTGATAGCAACTCCATTATCTTTTAACTTTCTCCAAAACTCAAATGCAGATGATTCGCCAAATCTACTTATTGTTGTAAGCAAAAAGGCAAGTCCTGGAGACGATGTTGCAGGATTTTCAACTACAAGCAACCCCTTATATTCTGGCTTAACCAAATCTTCTAACATTGTTGGTGGAGATAAGTTTTTCTTTTTAAACCATTTTTTGTCATAGTTAAGGCATACATCTCCAAAATCAACTGGCAAAAGATTATTTAAAGGATCAAGTTTTAAAGAATCATCAACAAATTTAAGCATTGGCGAATTATATGGTATAAAAATTTCTTCCTTAACAGCCCTGCTTAAAAAAGTGTTATCAACACCATAAAATATGTCAGCAAGCGGATTATTTTTAGAGAGAATTGCCTTATTAAGAGCTTCACCAGCATCTCCAGATTTTAGAAACACTATCTTTACATTGTTCTCTTTTTCAAATATGGCAATAACCTTTTCACTTACACTGAAACTGTCATGGGTCATTACAGTTATTTCTTGTTTTGGCGTTTCTTTAACGTCCTTGGATATTGCATTAGAAATCAAAATGTTTGAAACAGACAAAATAGTTAGAATAAATACACTTAATTTAATAACACTGCTTGATTGTTTTCTAAATTTCTCCATTAAATAGCTCCTCTTTAATTAAAAATAAAAAACCACCCTTTAATCTGTATAATGCACAACAGGTAGAGGATGGTTTTTATTTACAAATTTTTATTTATAAATCTAAGATAAAAGGAGTTATAAATATTAAGTTATAAATTCCCTACGTCGGCATTATCCGTATCAGGTTACGCGGTCGGGATAATAATCCCCTCTCAGCGAACTGCTTGGCTCCCGCAAACAATATAAAATTGATGATTTATTAACACTTAAGATGGCTTTTCTGCAACTACAAAGTTTGATGGCACAGATTTTATATGAATATCTTGCTGTGGAAATGCCATTACAATTGCCTTTTCCTTGAATGCTTTGTTTATCTTAAATCTTATATCAGTCTCAACTAATACAAAATAATCTGTAAATGTCCAAAATCTTAAAGAAAATATCAATGCACTATCTCCAAAATCTTCAAAAAGAACATCAGGCTCAGGAAATTTTAAAACTCTTGGTGTTCTACCAGCAATTTCAAGAAGCGTTTTTCTAACAAGCTCAATATCAGAACCATACTCAACGCCAACCTTTACCTTTCTTCTTAATCGTCTATCTTTAAAACTCCAGTTAGTTACACGGTTACTTATAAGCTCAGAGTTTGGAATAATAATTGTTGAATTGTCGTAGGTTTGAACCACCGTTGAACGGACATTAGTTTTTTTGACTGTTGCCCAAATGCCGCTAACCTCAATGTCATCTCCAACTTGAATTGGACGTTCAAACAGTAAAATTATTCCGCTTATAAAGTTACTTACAATGTTTTGAAGACCAAAACCAATACCAATACTCAATGCTCCAAAAGCTACTGTAAGAGTAGTGGTGTTAAGACCAAACACAATCAATGCTGTAAATATACCAATAATCCATATTGAATAGACTGTTATTGTAGTCATTGACTCTTGCAGCCCATGATCAAGGCCACTTTGTCCAAGAAAGTGTTTTTGAAACAATTTCTTCCATAATTTAGTAAGAAAATGGGTGCAAAGAATAATCAACACCGCCTGTGCAACGCTCGAAATGCTGAAACTCATCGAGCCAACAATAAATTTGTAAGTCAGAATTGTGTAAAGCCAAGAAAATACGAAATCACTGCTTGCCCATGACAGCATGAGCGCTATAGTTACAAGAAAAAATAGTGCTACAAAAACTATATTTTTTATTAACCACAATATTGAAAAGCTATTTTTAACATGAGCATGTGGGTGGGCAATATCAAATTCAGAAATAGGATGAGTTCCCCCAGGTATCCACTCATTAGATGCACATATAATTAAAAATGACCATGTTAGAACTACAATTGTTTTACCCCATGAAGTATACCAATAAAATGCAAGTGTGCCATAGCCAAGAAGTTCAAGAATAATACCTATAATAGCAACCATAACAACACTATTTTTGTAGAGTGTTGAAACCATAAGAGTTGTTTTGCTCTGTTTTTTAAAATGGCTTTCCATAATAGGTGTAAACTTTCTTAAAAAATGAATTAGCCAACCATAAAAAGCAATTTCACATAAAAGGCGATATGCAATAGCAATGCTGCTGTCGCTATTGAGAATACTGCAGAGTAATATATAGATGACTGCTACAAGATTTACTATTTTTATAAATAAAATAATCTCTTGTAATTGAATAACAGGATATTTACGCTGTATATGCTCAAAAAAATGTATCATCCATAAAACAAAAATCAAGAACATAAATATTTCAACAATAAGATTGGCAACTATCGCGTAACTAAAAAACAGTTTGAATTTAATGCAGAGGTAAAAAAAAGCCGTTACTGCAGAAAGCACAAGATTGTTGTTGAAGATTTCAAGAACTATTTTACTCCAATAACGTTTTTCCAGATGAGATGATGAGGAACATAATTTTTTTATTAATACCTTAAACCTTATTGCAATTATCAAGAGTATTAGTAAAACCACAATAAATGAGATAAGTTTATGTATGCCGGACAGCCATAGAAAACTAAAACTATTTATCCAGCTATCTTTATCAATTATAGAAGCGGTAATGGAAAAAAGCTCTGTTATATCTTCTCCCATCCGTTTCCATGCACCTTGAGTTAGAGGATTTGTTTTCCTGGTTAAAAGTTCAGCTTGTTTTGATTCGCGGATACGTATTTCAAGATCATTTGCAAGATTTTTATAGTTTTTTTGTATCTCTTCAAGCATTGGTATCTGTTCGTTTATAATTGAAGATATAGACTGTATTAGAAGTAGTTTTTTTGTAAGAGCAGTTTGCAATGATTTTAATCTAACCGTTAATTTATTAAGAGAATTTCTTTGTTCTTCCGCTGCTTTTAGATCATCTTCTGCTTTTTGCTGGGCTGACAAAGTTTGCTCTTGTTGAAGTTGTTCTTCAATCGCTATTCTCTGCTCTAATGCCCCTCTTTGCTGCGGGTCTCCATATTTTCCTAATTCAAGCTGTTGTTCAGGTGAAAGTTTTTTTTGTTTATCAACAATTGCATTATTATCTGATGTCTCTTGTTGGTTATTGTTTTGTGTAATCTGTTTTCTTTCGACAGTATTGACTGTTGCTATCTCTTGATTAGAAGAGTTCTGAGCGGAAAATTGCAGTTCCATCAAAAATTTATCGTTATTTATCTTCTGTTCATAGGATATTTGATGGCTCTGTTTTAACTGTTCACTTTTTTCTTTTAATTTTGCTATATCTTTAGTTAGCTTACCAACAGCAGCTTGCGAACTCATATATGCTTTTTCAAGCAATTTCGTCTCAACATCAGGAAGGTGCAACTGGCTTCCAAATGTGGTCAGCTCTATTTTATAGACATTAGTTTGTGACTCAAATTCTGTCTTTTTACCTAATATATCTTCTAAGTACGCAAAAAGATCTAAAAACTCTTTTCCTTCCATTTCAAGAGTTTTCTCAATTAAAGCAGTCTGTTCTAAGATTTTTTTAGTCTTATCTACGCCGGCTGCGTCATTTCTACTGTCACTATTTACCTCTTGAGAAACTTCGATCTTATCTTCGGCAATAGTAATATTGATAACTATAAATGAAGCGGTAATAATAAAAAATGGTACTATGAATTGCTTAATAAGATTCATCATATTTTTCTCGTTATTCCTTGACTTTATTATTATTGATTGGCTATAGAAAAGGCAATTTTAATCATCTTGATTCTTTTGAAGTGTTTTTAGAAGTCATTGTAATTTGTTTGATTTTCATTTTTAGATATTACATGAAAGATGAAAAAGAAAGATTAAAATTAAGGAGAAGAAGATAAAAACAAAAGGGGAGAAAAGATGAAAAACGATGTAAAAACAGGAGAAATAAAAAAATGAGATCTAAAATGGAAAAAATGAAAGCAAGTTTTATTGGTATGTGTGTTTGCATTATAACATCTTTGCCAGTTTCAGCATCTGCAATTGAACTGACTGACTATCTTGATCCAAATTATAAATATCATGATGCTGAACTTGGTTTACAGTTCAATATGAGTGACGGTAATCAAGATCAAATGAGCTATAATGGTAATGGCAGTCTAACATACAACATGGAATATAGCACACTACCTCTTAAATGGGACGTTAATTTAAAGGCAGACACTGATTTTAGCAGGGGTGGTGATGAAAATGACAGCTCTCGCAAAAATCTCTATATTGATGGCGATACAACAGTGAAAAAATATCTTGGAGACTACACAG
Source organism: Desulfamplus sp. (assembly GCA_015233755.1). Lineage (GTDB taxonomy): Bacteria > Desulfobacterota > Desulfobacteria > Desulfobacterales > Desulfobacteraceae > Desulfamplus. The sequence continues at coordinate 9,854 of JADFXA010000003.1, forward strand.
GACCATTTGTTTATGGCGGTTTAGTTCTTGGTGTTAGAGATCTCGAAGGATCTAAAAATGACGATCCAAAAGTAAAAGTCTCCGCGGGACTTGGATACGGCAGAATTACAACTGCAACACCTCTTATGGAAGCCATTCGCTGCATTCAAGATTTGACTAAATATGGTCTTATTGCGGGTGAGGTTCAAGATGAAGTATATCTTAAACTTGCTGATATAATTGCAAAAGAAGCTGAGTATAAAAGCCGTTATAGTAAACGCGAGTATGAAAAATATTGGTATGAAGATATGGAAATAGTTCTTAAAGAGGCTGGAATACTAAGAAATGAGACGCTTGGAGCTTTGGGAATTATAAGGATTCAAGATATTCTTACTTATGAACAGGTTCTTAAACGTAAACATGGCTGGGAAGCAGGGGTTCAGTTAGACTACTTAGTATCTGACTATTCAGGTGAAGACGATGATCCCGGAATGGGACTCTATTACGAATATGCAAAACCTTTTGGCCTTAAATGGCAACTTATTGACCGAATTGGCTATTCAACAATCCTTGTTGATGGAGAATTTGGTGATTCAGCCCATACTATAGAGAATAAGCTGGAGCTAAACTATGAGATGTCTGATAAGATAGATTGGGAAAATATATGGACACTTGATATTATTTGGGAATCAGACTCAGAGGCTGATGATACATACTTGAATGCACTTGATACTGGTTTGCGTTTCTATCTTTCAAATACTATTGATGCTAAAACAGGTATTCAATTGACCCATAAAGATAAAGGGGATAATGAAGATGATAGAGTTGACAGCAGACTCTATTTTGAGATGATATATACAATATTCTAACCGTTTTGATATTTGTAGATACAAGATTTGGCAGCTTTAGGAGTTGTCAAATCTTTCTATTTTTATGGTTAACTTTTAAATAGAGTTTCTGTAAAATTTGAATTGTTCTCTTGAGTTTACTGGATAGAAAATAGTTTTTTGCAGGAGGGCAAAGTTATTGGCTAAATTAGATATTTTTTTCAAGTGTAAGTTTATTACCTCTCTCGTTATACCAATATCGTGAAAAATACTGCTCCATTATCATAAGTCCTCTTCCGTGATCCGAATCGTCATCTAAATCTTTAATATTTTTGGATTGTTCTCTTTTCCAGTTAAACCCATCTCCTTGATCCTCAATTTCCACGATAAGCATTTGCTTTTGATCTATTTTCACATAACATCTAACAATCTTTGCCACATTAAAACAGTTGCCATGACGCACAGCATTAGTTAAACCCTCACGCATTACAAGCTGAATTGCAAAAAGGTTGCTTTTTAGCTTTTCAGAATACTCAATTTCCTGTTTCAACTCTTTTTTAAAATATTTTTCTTCACACTTAAATTTGTTAGAGTGAAAAGATTCAAGTCGTTTGAACAGTTCTATAAGAAATCTTGTTGTTTCCTCACATGTTCTATCAATATTTTCCATTGTAGAGCTGAATGTAATTGTAATACTGTCGTCAGTTTCGTAGATATGAAATTGATTATTATCTGTTGGATTAGATATATCTGTCATTACTTACACTCCATATAATAAATACACAAAGAAGATTTATCAGATGTTTAAATACATAAATACTTCATACTTCTACACATAAAATGACAATATCATCTTCAGGCATTTTTCTAAAATTGCTCTTAGAGTTAATAATTTCTTGGTTATCTGCTTCGATATAAAAAAGATTGTGAATTAACTTTTTAGGTACATCTTCTACTGGTATATCACTAACCAGTTTGAAATCATCAAGAAATTGTTCTGCCCCGTTGACCCATGTTATATTATTTTGGGCAGACTCAACAAGTCCATCGCTATATATAAAAAAACGATCTCCGTAAGAGACATCAATCCTTGTAATGCCAAATTGTGCATCTTTAAACATTCCGAGCACATCACCATCACTACTTAATAGAGTAGGTGTTCCATTAACAGGCAGATGAACAACTGGCGGATGTCCAGCATTTATAACGGTCATCTTTAGCGTCTCACGGTTGAGTAGTACATAACAAGAGGTAAGATATTTACCATCTGGAAGAATTTCAACTAATACATCATTTATCATTTTCATACTCTCTGCTGGAGAGTATACAGGAGTGCAGTTCTGAACAAGAAGAGCTTTAACAGATGCAGTCATGTAGCTCGTTTTTATATCGTGTCCAGAAAAATCAGCTACAAAGTAGCCTTTAATGTGCTCAGAAATGTCAAGAATATCATAAAAATCTCCACCAGCTTCATGTAGAGCTTTGTAGTACACTCCGAATTTTGCATCTGGATTATCATGAGGAAGCGGCAACATTGATTCTTGGGCTTCTGAAAGTTGCCTAAGTTTATGTGCCTGTTCAGCAATAAGAGAGTTGGTAGCAATTGATAGTTTAAGATGTATTCCAACCCTTGCAAGCACCTCAAGATTATGGAACGGTTTTGTAATGTAATCCACAGCACCAAGGTCAAATCCTTTTAGCTTTGAGTGGACTTCGCTTACACCAGTTAGAAAAATTACAGGAATTGACGCTGTTAAAGGATTATTTTTTAAGAATTTTATTACTTGAAACCCATCTTCACCCGGCATCTGGATATCAAGAAGAATTAAATCAGGTCTTTCTGCAACAGCTAATTTTCTTGCATTAGGCCCATTAGAGGCACTTAAAACTCTATATCCCTCTTTTGATAGAGACTTTTCAATTAGCTTAAGATTAACCACATGATCATCAACAGCAAGAATAGTAAACGGCTGCTTTATGTCCATATTGTTGTCCTCAATATCATTAACTTAATGCTAAACAGTATTTAAAATATTAAATGCAATTCAACATTTTATTTCTTGTTTGATTCTTTCAAAGAATGCCCAATATATAATACAGTGGTTATTATATGAATTTTTATAGTAGCATTTTTCAATAAATTTGATAACATTGCCTTTACTGTGTCAGAGAAAAAAAATAAGTAGATTTAATCTATCAGTAGCTATAGGTTTTAATAATAAATTTGAGAATATAGGAAATATCTACTAATCTCAATATAATTCAAGATGTATCTCTAATTTTGCAGATATTGAATATTTTTATGTATTGGAAGGAATATAAAAACAGTGACTGAATTTAATGATATGGATAACAATCGGCTGAAAAATAATGTGAACGAAAAGGTTAGGGAGGCATTTAATCGTTATCACCAAATTGCACAAGAGACATTTCAAAAAATATTGGCTGATAAAGAGAGCAAACATCAAGAAGTTATCAATATTTTAACATCACAACTAATAGACTTAAAAACTGAAAAAGATAAATACCTAAATCAATTAGGTGATATGAATGAATTATTAGCTGTTAAAACTAAAGATATCGAAGCTAAAAAAATAGAGATAGATGCAAAACAAAAAGAAATAGAATCAAGAGATGTTAAGATTGAAGATGTAAATAGAGAGATAAAGGCAAAACAAAAAGAAATAGAATCAAGAGACCTTAAGATTGAAGATATAAATAGAGAGATAGAAAAATTATCTATCAATAAGAGTAAAGTTACAGAGTTGGAGGCTGAAGTTATAAGGCTTTCAGAATTAAATTCTAAAAAATCAATTTCATTAAATGAGGTTTGCAAAGAGATAGAGAATTTAAGAAATATCAACAGGATATTAGAAGAGGAAAAGCATAAATTAGTTTTAGAGAAACTATCTATTGAAGCTAAACTCGAGGATATACAAGACGCTAACAATAAAAAAATATCTGAAGTTGAGAAGCAATACGAGAGAAAATTATCTGAACTACAAGATAATTATGATAAAAGAATCTCAGAAGTTAAAAACAGTCTTGAAGGAGAAATTGCACAACTTAAAGGTAATTACCAAAAAGATATTTATGATATACAAAAATCATGCGATATAAAAATATCTGAATATAGAGTTAAATTGGAGAATTTAGAGTTAGAGTTACAAAACGCTAAAATATCTCTTCAGGAGAGTGAAAAACAATGCATACAAGAGAACAATTCTGCTATTGTTTCCCAAAACATTATAACAACTATGACCGAAGAAAATAAATTTCTTAAAATAGATAATGCAAACTTAGAATCACAGAGATGTAGTCTCGAAAAACAAACTTTTGAATTACAATTGGAAAAAGAGAGATGTGCAAAAGAACATTTGGCTCTCAAATCAGAAAAAGAGAAATTTGAAAAAGAATATTTAGCTCTCAAATCAAAAATCGATGAAATTATAGAACAAAACCAGAAAATTGTTTTTGAAAAAGATACTATTGAGAGCCGGCTATTTGAACTTCAATCTAAAAATGATGAACTTGAGAACATTATAACAATTATCCGTAAAGATGCGCAGGAAATTGAAAAAAGTCTAAGAGATGAAATTACGAGCTTAAACAAGATGTTGGAAGAGTCAATAGAGCTTGCTGAAAGGCTTATAAAAGATAAACACTAACTTTAGATTAAGAAAGAAAAAAATAATGAATGCAAAATTACTAAGTTTTGATATTGCAAGGGACAAGATTGGAACATTGAATACAAAAGACGAAAATAAAATTTTAACTCAAATAGAGACTCAAACAGAAGAGGTTCTCAGTGAGTTTATTAATGAAATGAACGAATTTTCCAAAATAACTATGGAAAATTCTTCTGCTAAACAGCAACATTTCTTAAATCAATTGAGTAATGAGTTAAAGATTATTGATGCAAAAAAAGAGTTGTCTGATACTCCTATTGAGACAATAGAGAAGATAATTTTTAATATCACCCAAGAAAAGATAGTAGCTGAAAAGGAGAAAAAATTTGCACAAGAGAGAATTCAAGAGCTTTTAGATACAAAAAAGAGTCTTGAATCAGACTTTAAGAGAATTGAAATTGAAAAAACAGCAGTTGAAAATGAGATAGCTTATGTTGAAAAATCAATTGTAGAGTTACAGAATGATAGAGAGATTGAGCGCAATAATAATGAAGCTGTAATTAACTCTTTTAAGGTTAAACTTGACGAATATATTAAAATAACAGAAGCAAAAAGCAGTGAAAATACTCTTCTCAGTAGCCAGAACACACTTCTTAAAGAGAAACTTGAAAACCTAAAAAAAATAAATGCAGATATTGAAGAGCAAAAAAGAGTTATTTTTTCAGAGCTTAAAATTGCAAAAAAAGAGTTGGAGTTCATTGAAACGAAATTTCTAAGCGAACAAAAACAATTGCATGAGAAGATTAATGAATTACAAGAGAAACTTGAATTTGCGCTAAGTGAAGCTGAAATCTTAAAAAAAGATAAGATAAATGTCGAATTTGAAAATATCAAAACACAGAAAGCTCTTGAAAACTCAAACTTCATTAATCAATCTCTTAAACAAGAACTTGATAATAAAGATGAGTATTTAAAAAATAAAGAATTAGAGATAAGCCGTAAAGAGGCAGAAATAAGGGATAAAGATAAGGAGATTAAAAATAGAGAGTCAGAGATAAGAAGAGTCCAAGAAAAATCCTATCAGAATGATGCTATACAGATTAACAAAATTCATACCCTTGAAGAGCAGCTAAAGCAAAACAGTGATCGTTATTCTAAGAAAATAAAAGAAGTTGAAGCTAACCTATCTGATTCATTAAATATTGCTAATATGATGGAGGTGGAAAAGAATAAGTCATTAGAGGCTGTAAGCAAACTGAAAAAAGAGATGTCTAATCTTGAAAGCCAGCTAAAGATGGCAAAAGACGAGTGCATTAGCCTAAATGCTGAAATTGATGACCTTAAATTAAAATTGAGTGAATCACAAAAGCAAAAAGAGTTACTTATTGCAAATAAATTGAACAACACTCTTCAAATTAAAAGAGATAACTATATAGAAAAGAGACCGGATAAGATATTCTCTATAAAATCTGCATACATAGCCGCTGCTATAGCAATTATAATTATTACAGGATATTTAACATTTAGGAACTATTATCACTCTCCAATGGTTCAAAAGCAGAAAGAGCTAACAGAAAGAATAACGGGATTAAATGCTCAGTTGGAGATTAAGAGAAAATATATAGACTCAATAACTATAGATAAGAGTCGGTTAACAGATAAAATTGATATGCTGACTAAGCAGATTAACTCGTTGCAGGATAATATAAAAAAGGCAGAAGCAACCAATGCTAATTCTCCAACTATATCGCCACCTGTCATACCTGTAGAGAATCAGCTGATTGAAAGTGTATATTTTAATTCTGGCAACAGTAATCTAAGTGATCAAGAGATATATAAAATAAAGTCAATAGCTGAAAAGTATAATGGGAATCCTTATATCTCTATACGTCTTGAAGGGCATACAGATGATAAGATGTTCCGTTTTCCTCTGTTTCATCAATATAGTAACAACCTTGATCTGTCAGTTGCAAGAGCAGCAGAAGTATCAAGATTATTAGTTCAATATGGAATGGATACAAGCCAAATAAGTATTGTTGGACTTAGCGATATGTATCCTCTTGCTCCGAATGATAATCCAGAGAATAGAGAAAAAAACAGACGTGTTGAGATTAAAATAACAGATAGTCGAAGCGCTGAAAAAATAAGTAAAAAAAGATAGAATTTAACAATACATAGTAATTAGATTTATAGGTTAAATATGCGCAGAATGGCCACTTTAAATTGATCAGCTTAGCAGCTTCCAAACAAATATATTTTCAGCTATCTTTTCATCTATTGCAAGTTCTGTATTCTCATACTTGATGCAAAATGCTGGTTTTTTACGGTGCAATGTAACAACTACACCTGGATTTAGTCCAAAAGAGATGAGCTGGTGTAAATTGGAGTGGTTACCTGGCTTTATGTAGGTTATCTTTCCTTGTTCCCCCGGCTTTAGTTCATTTAAGCTTACAACAGTATTGGCAACCTGTTTGAGACCATTATGGCAACATCTTCCTTTAGGAATTGGTCTTCCATCAGGACAAATTTCGGGGTGTCCAAGCAATGTGCAAATTGACTCTTCAACTTCTGGCACAAGATAATGCTCAACCTGACAAGCGACTCTCTCCATTTCGCTGTTTTTAAGTTTCAAGATACTTGACATAAGGACTTCTGCAAGTCTGTGTCTTCTCATTATGTTCTCTGCAAGCTCTTTACCCTTGCTTGAAAAAAGAATCGTATTTTTATTTCTTATAATTAGACCCATAGATTCCAATTCAGCAAGGTCTTCATCTATAAATTCTATTGCACACCGCTTTTTTATCTCATCAATTGAGAACTTTTTATTCTCTTCAGCAGTCCACATTGCTTCAAGTATTTCGTCGTGTTTTTCTTTTAACATATCAATTATTAACCTCAAGCTCTATTTTCAATTTATAGAAAGGGAATGTCAGTTGAATAGATGTGATTATGAAAATGTAATACCAAAAGCCAAACAGGTATAATTAACAACGCTGCCAATTATAAAAGCATACACAATAACAGTTCCCATAATTACCGTTCCTATCTTTATTCCACGCTCTTTAAAAAGAACAATAATTGCATTAATGCAAGGTGCTATAAATGTCATAACAAGAAGATTTACTACAAGCTGGAGGTTTGTATAAGCATATCGTAAATGCTCTAATTCTGCTGCACCGCTCTCTCTACGTATCATTGTCTTAATAAATACCTGAATACTTTGCTCAGGAAGTCCCAATATTTGGTGAATAAGAGGTCCTAAATATTTTTCAACCACCGAAAGCCCTCCTGCCCTTTGAAAGAGAAATATAGCAATTGAAGCATAAACAAATACGGGAACCGCCTCTCTCATAAAATGGTGGGATTTTCTTGCAGCCATCTTTATAACAGCCAATGGTTTAGGAATTCTCATAACAGGTATTTCCATTATAAAATAAGATCGGCTGCCTGATACAACCTTATTTGCTAAGTAACCGGCAATAAATATCTGTGAAAATATGATTCCAAAAACAGTTATGGTGGCAGAAAACGGCATTCTTTCAAGTATAACCAACATAACAGCTATAAGAGGAGCACATGGCATACATAAAAAAATCAGAAAAGATGCAATGTTTTTCTCTTTTTCACTGTTTAGCATTCTTGTTGTAAGAAGAGCCATAGTAATACATGAAAAGCCCATAACTATAGGTATTACTCCCTTACCATTTAGACCAATTTGTTTAAAAACTTTATCTAAAAGAATGGAAATGCGTGGTAAATAACCTGAATCTTCAAGTATCCCAAATGCTATATAAAAACAGAATATAACTGGCAGGACAAGCCCCAATGCTAAAAAGACACCTGTAGGAAGAACTCCAAAATCAGGGTCAATTATCATATCTCGGAGAAACTGACTTGGAATTAACAGAATATATTTGGTTATAAATGGGATTAAAATATTCTCAAACAAAAGGCTGTTTATCGAATCAACGAGAAAAGTTGCCGCAAATGTGCCAACAAAAAGATATAAAAGCGCAGTAACGCAAATTGCAATTGGAATACCCGTTGATAGCTGAGTACACCAATCTCCAAATGTTAGAATAAATGAATTCTTAGTAGGAAGCTCACTTTTAATTACTTGATTTGCAATAAGTGCTGCCTCTTTATGGTATAAATTTTCAAGATATACCTCTATCGATGACGAACTATCTTCCCTATATTCATGGACAACGTGTTGCAGCTGCTCAAGGATTACATTTCCACAACATTGTGATATATATGATTCAACACATTTATCTTCTGTAAGCAGCAAAAGAGCCAAAGCTCTTGGGGAAATATCTCCTGCTGGAACAAGTTTTTCAACAAGTTCAATAAACTCTTCAATTCTATCTGAATATCTAAACCTTAGTTGAGAAGTTTTAGTTTTATCAAAATTTAGTTGAGCAGGTTGTACAGTAGTAGTTCCCCCCCCAGTAAAAGAGCTGTGAAACGGTTTTATTTGAACCGGCTTAATATGCCTTAATAATGCTCTTAACTTTTCAATCCCAATACCTTCTCTTGCAATAGTTGTGCAAACTTCAATACCAAGAAGATCAGATAACTTTGCAATATCAATTTCAATTCCCCTTGAAGAAGCCTCATCAATCATATTTATATCAAGAATCATTGGCAGACCATACTCTGCAAATTGCAGAGCTATGGCTATTGATCTTTTCAAATTTTTGGCATCTGCAACAAGAAGAATTCCTTTCACTTTTTTTCTTGTTTTAGGTATCAATAAAATATCTCTTGATGCACGTTCGTCTTCATTTGATGAAAAAATTGAATATATTCCAGGAGTATCATAGATTGTTCCACCTAATCCCTGTATATAACCACTCTTAATATCTACAGTTGTTCCTGGAATATTTGTAGCATGTGATTTCACACTAGTTAGATGTTCAAAGATAGTTGATTTTCCAGCATTTATATTTCCTAAAATAACATAGTCGGTTCTGTTTTCTGATGTTATTTTACTCTCTTTCAGGTCATAAGTTATCTTATTGTTTTGCATTTAATTTCCTAACCAGTCAAATTTAAGGTATTAAAATTGGTGCTGGGGTTATAGTCCCATTATAATCTCTTTTTCAATAGATAAGTTTTTAATATAAATTCTTCTTGATTTACTATAACTCTAATAAAGAGCTTTTGATTTTTATCTTCTAATATAAGATAATGCTCATAACATCGTGTAACATAAATTAATGGAGGATATAATGGGAAATATATTGAAAAAAATTTCAAAAAATATATTTAAAAATACATCAAAAGAGGAGGTTGGAGAATTGGTTTTTACGGCTGGATTCTCTTTTATTAGAAATATTCTAAACAAAAGAGGTATTAATAAAAATATACAGTTTCTTATTGAGTCCTATTTGTTAGATCAGGGTGAAAAGATAGATATTCCTGAAAAAGTGATGAAAGAAGCAGTTAAAATAAAAGATTTTTTTACCAAAGAAGGCCTTTTCCCTAAACAAATTGCCATTGATGGTGTTCCTGGAAGTGGCAAGAGTTCATTGAGCCGTGCACTTGGAAAAATTCTTGATATGAAACCAGTATCTCTTGACCACTATAACATGAATAAATCTATAAATTTCATATCAAAGCCAGCTATTTTTGAGCATCATCGACTATTAAGAACTCAAGAGATTGATAGTTTTGACGCAATAATCTATATTGATGAACCCGTTGAAAATTCAAAGGAAAAAATATTGCAAAGAAAACGAGGTTCATATCTTGTTGATATAATGAATTTTGATCTTATGAAAAAAATTGGAAAAAGAGCCTTCCAACTTGCTGATGGTATTTTTTATCAAGTACCTGACACTTTTATTAAAGTTAAAATTAGAAAAGGTGAAAGTTATAATATGCTTAAACATATTTCAGATGAACTTAAACTATCTGAGGTTAAACCATTACAGCAATTATATACAGGAGAGAATTTATCACATAAAATGAACACTATGGCTAAAGAATCCTTAATTTTCATACTTGAAGAGGGAAAAGCAAGAAAAGGCTTTACAGCATACCTAAATACTGCTGCATATGAGAAAGAGTTTATTGGCGCTATTAAAGAGGCTATTTATAACAATAAAAAATTTAAAATATCATCTGGAAAGATTTAAAACGTGAGTGAACTTGGTAAAATTTATTAACTTAATACAAAATTTTATTTGGATGCGTAAGATAAAAAAGATTGACCATGAAATATCAGAAAAATTATCCCCCTTATATTTTATGAAACCAATTTCTGTTATTATGAATATTATAAGTTTGAGTTGTTCGTGGACAATCTGTTTTCCTTTATATTTTTTGATTTTATTGATAACTATTTATAATAATTATGATAAACAGTCTGTTTTAATCTTTTACCACCTTGCTACAGCAGAAATTATTCAACTATCAATAATTGTTCCGTTAAGATATTTAGTTAGAAGACCAAGACCCGTTCCTGATCTTCCGTTCACATTTCTTGAAAAATGGAAGTTATATCCTTTTTGGAAAATATATGCATTTCTTGAAGGGTGGAATCGATACTCTTTTCCATCTCTTCACGCCTCAAGAGCATTCCTACTTTGTATAATTATATATAATGGACTTGCTATTTATAACATGAATGGTATTATTTATCTCGTTTCCCTGATTTTTGCATCACTAACTGTATCTTTTAGTCGTTTAGTTCTTCAAAGACATTTTTTATCAGATGTAATCACAGGGGCAGTGGTCGGAATAACATCTTCTTTTGCAACACTTAAATATTGTTTTCTATAATGTTTTTTAGCGGATTTTATTACCGCAGATAATTTATAAATATGGAGGTAAAGAGATAATGGCAACAGACAGAACAACTCTTCAGGAGCGTTTGGAGGCTCTGAAGAGGGCTGAAGCAGGCAGCGATGCCATGATGGAAAATGATAAAAAAGAGTTTAATCTTGAAAGCAGAATGGCACAAGCTGAACAAGCTCTAAAAAAAGAGGTTCGAAGCAGAGAGAGAGAAGAGGGAGAAGTTGCAGAAGCACCGTCAGGACCTGTGGGACTTGATATTGGAACAAGCCATGTAATTGTTGCCCAAAATGAGAGAAGATATATTAAAACAACTAAACAGTTAAACGCCTTTTTCACAATTCCACACTCAAAATTTGCAAGAAATATCTTAGTCAAAAATGATGTGTTTTTCTTTGAACAAGATGGACTTTATTATATCGTTGGATATTCTGCTGAAAATTTTGCAAATATGTTTGATACTGACACAAAAAGATCAATCAAACAAGGACTTCTTTGTTCAGATGAGAAAGAGGGTATCACTGTTATCCAGGCAATTATCTTATCGTTAATTCAAAAACCCAAAAGACTTGGCGAAACCTTATGCTTTGGGGTTCCTGGTGAGCCAATTGATGGACTTGGTTCAGTAACATACCATGAATCTATCATAAAGATGTTCATAAGTAGAATGGGATTTACGCCGATATCTATTAACGAGGGTATGGCTGTTGTTCTCTCTGAGCTTGCCGAGCATGACTACACAGGTATTGGAATCAGTATTGGTGGTGGAATGTGCAATGTATGTCTTTCATATTTATCTTTTCCTGTTATTACCTACAGCATTCAGATAGGAGGAGATTATATTGACAGTTCAGCAGGTGCAGTTGTAGGAATCCCAGCAACTAAGGTAAAATTTATAAAAGAGAGAGAGTTCTCATTAATTACTAAACCAAAAGATCGTTTAACAACTGCTCTTAACATTTTCTATGACGAACTTATCCAAAAACTCCAAAAGAGTATGGAACGTATATTATCCGCCTCTAATCAAATTCCAATGATTTCAAAACCTATCCCTATTGTTTTAAGCGGAGGCACTGCAATGCCTGAAGGATTTACAGAGAAATTTCAAAAATCTCTGTCGCAAGTTCGTCTTCCAGTTGATATTTCATCTGTCCATCTTGCAGAAGACCCCTTGAATACAACTGCTAAAGGAGCTTTGATAATGGCTATGACCGAGGAGATTCAAGAGTAATTAGCACCTGATAACCTGTTTCTATTTCAGGATATAAGCGGACTTGTTTTATATTTGAGTCTTTTGAGCAGATATATTTTAAAAGTTGCTTGTGGTATCTGGTATGTATTTTGCAGTTTTTTTTACTCAGTAAAAATGAGTATTTGTTTAAACTTCAAATTATGTATATCAGAGGAGGATTTATCGTGGGAAGAATTTTTGTTGCAGGAAATTTTGGAAATATCACTGCTGATGCAGTTGTAATTGGTGGAGGTATTGTTGGAGCATCAACAGCATTCTGGCTTTCTAAGGCTGGAATGAAGGTAATTGTCGTTGAGATGCGTGATGCTCTTTCTTCTCTGACAACAGCTGCAAGTGTTGAGTGCTTTAGAACTCAGTTTACAGAACAAGATATGGCAGAACTTGCCATTGAAAGCGTAAAAATGTTTGAAAATTTCAACGATGTTATTGGGTTGCCCGATATTCATATAGGAATGACACAGCGTGGTTATCTGTTTGTCACTGACGAATCGAGTATGTTACCTGAATTAGAAAAAGCTGTTCAACGTTACCATGAGCTTGGGGTTACAACTTCTGAATTCATAAGTGGCGATAACCTACATAAAAGATTTCCTTTTCTTGCCTCTCAGGCACTGGCTGCAACGTATAACCATAAGGATGGATGGCTCTCTACTCATGAAACTACTTATGGTTTTGCCAAGGCAAGCGATGATGCAGCTTTTTACACAAAAACCAAAGTAGTTGGAATAGTGGTAGACTCAAAAGGTGTTGCTGCAGTTGAAACTGATAAAGGTACTATTCAGACCCGCCTTGTCGTGAACTGTGCAGGCCCTTTTGCTGCCGCAATCGGCAAGATGGCGGGTCTTGAGATGCCCCTCAAAACAGTTAGGCGTCAGAAGTGCTATATTAAAGTGGCTGACAATATTGTTCCAAAGGATGCTCCATTCATGGTTGATCTCGTTAACCATTCATACTGGCGCCCGGAGGCGGGTGGAGTGCTATGTGCATGGGTTGATTCTGACGAACCTGAGTCTCCTCCGAGTGAGAATCTTCCTACTGACTGGGATTTTGCTGCTGAATCAATTCACCGAATATCAAGGCTCAATCCGTTCTTTGAAACCATTGCTGATAAAATGGTTGCTTCAGATATCAATGTCTCTGCCGGTCAATATGTTTATACACCTGACGATAAACCTGTGATTGGGCCATGCGGTGAGATTGAGGGGCTACACCTCAACTGTGGTTATTGGTGCGGAGTGATGATGTCTCCGGCAGCAGGCAAAAGAGTTGCAGATATCGCAACTGGTAAAATGGATAACAAAAATAATCCGCTTCGCTATTCAAGGTTTGCTGAAGGAAGTGTTGAAAAAGGTTCAACATTTCTGAAATAACTTATCTTCTTGCTCTACTAAATGATTTGTGAAAATATCTTTATATAAACTTATCAATATTTATGAATAGAGACGCACAGAAGTGCGTCTCTATAGTTTAGATATTGTTAATATAAGCCTTGAGAGACTTTTCCGCTTCTGCAGGTAGTGTAGGTTCCTGATATTTCTCTAAAATTTCCTTCCATTTTGCATTGGCTCTTTTCTCAATTGAGATAGCACCTTTTTTACTCCAACTTGCAAAATTATCCTTCTCTTCAAGAATGGGGGTATAAAGTTCCTTCTTAAAGTATTTGAAGGTGTGCGTGTTCGTAAGATACTCTCCTCCTGGCCCTACTTGCTTAATAACATCAACTGCAAGTTTTTCAGGGGAGATACTCTCTCCTCGCTTGATACGCTTACACATTCCGCATATTTCGCTGTCAATGATGAACTTTTCGTAAGATGCAACAATATAGCCCTCAAGAATACCAGCCGAATGGAGTACAAAATTGACACCAGTCAACGTTGCCATCAACTGGCTCTGCATTGCCTCGAAACCCGCCTGAGCGTCAACAATCTTTGCATCTGAAAGAGCTCCACCCCCACGCGATGGAAGGTGATAAAATCTTGCCATCTGGGCAGTAGCTGCGGTGTTAACTGCCATTTCAGGAGCACCGATACTTAATGTTCCGTAACGCATGGCCGCAGATGATGATGAACCAGCAAAGACAACAGGAGTTCCCGGACGCACCATCTGTGCAAGGGTAATTCCTGCCAAAACCTCTGCATTTTGAACAACCAGAGTTCCCTCCATAGTAACAGGTGCTGTTGCACCGGCAATAGAGAGAGATGATATCAACTGAGGCATACCAGCCCGTGCATACTCCATTATGCCACCGCACATTTTGTCATCATAGGCTAAAGGTGTAAGAGAACAGAGGATACTTACAAAAGGTGGTTTTT
>JADFXA010000003.1:24697-31807 GCA_015233755.1 Desulfamplus sp.
ATAGTCTCTTTTGCACCTTCAGGGCCTGTTCCTGAACCCATGAAAGGTTTATCAGAATATTTCATGGAGGCGTACATCATCTGTGCATTTCTCTTCTCAATTGCAATATCGTTAGGCTCTGCCATCATTCCGCCTGTTATGTCAATATAGGGGATTGAATAGGCAAGCTTGGCAAAATTCTGGTAATCTTGAAGAGTTGAAGGTCTTCTACCGTCATCAAGATTATTAATAAAGGGGGCGCCATAGCAGGGCATAAATGCGATATTATCGCCGCCTATTACAACATTTTTTTCACTGTTTCTGGCGTAAAGCGTAAACTCTGAAGGGGCATTTTTAATCTGTTCTTCAACAACTTTACGAGGAAAATAGACCCTTATTCCATCAACTCTACACCCTCCTTTTGACAACACATCTCTTGCTGGTTCATATTTGATGTCAAGCCCGCAATTTTCAAGTATCTGCATGGTTGCCTCATGGATCTGCTCGGTCTGATCTTTCGTGAAATATTCAAAATAACCCAATTTATTACCTCCAAAAATCTAAAGATAGGTTAAGCCACTATTGGCTGAAATATAAGAATAAAATGTTTCGTTATGCAAAGATGGATAATTAATATTGCAAATAATATACCTAAGAAAACCGAGCCTGAAGTGACCTGAAACTTTAAAAGTATAAAAAAATTTTAATAACAATATCTATTTTTATTAATTTTGATTGAATTATTTAATGATAAGTTTTAGATGAAAGAAACCTGAATAGGTGAAAGCTTTAAGAGTGAGGCTCTAACAGTTTTAATACAGTGCTGAAAAACTAAAAAAATTTTAATCGACAGAAATTTTTCAAGGATTTTGTCATAATGATCGAACTGCAGAACAAACTAATCAAAGAAAAACTCCAATTTCATGATATTGACATTTCAACAATACTCTTTCACCTTCATGAAGGTGTATTGATTACAGATACAGAAGGCACTATTCTCTACTACAATACCACCCAATCCCAAATTGATGATATTGACATTGACTATGCCATCGGAAAAAAAATCACCGATCTCTATAGGCTCAGCGAAAGCGATAGCACGACCATGCGGTGCATCAGAACATCTAAGCCTGTAAGAAACCATGTGATGATATATCAGTCAAGTTCTGGAAAAGTTGCAAATGCAATAAGCAATGTATTTCCTCTGTTCAGAAATGGCCAGATTATCGGAGCAATAAGTTTTACCAAAGACTATCAAATGCTTGAAAACATTGTATCCATGTGTCAGTCACCAGAAGTTGGTTCTGCAAGAGATCAGATGCCAATGATAATAAGGCGTCCAATAAAAAAAATGAAATTACGTGATAACGGCACCCGTTTTACTTTCACAGATTTAGTGGGCTCTAATCCAAAACTTATTAATGCCATCAATATGGCAAAATTAGCTGCAGATTCACCATCTCCTGTAATGCTTTCAGGAGAGACAGGAACGGGTAAAGAGATATTTGCACAATCCATACACAATTGCAGTAAAGCATCGAAAGAGCGATTCATACCCATTAACTGCTCTGCCATACCGGAGAATCTTCTGGAAGGGATACTTTTTGGGACATCAAAAGGTGCATTCACAGGCTCAATAGATAAGGCTGGGCTGTTTGAACAGGCAAATGGTGGAACAATTTTCTTAGATGAACTTGACTCAATGCCAATATCCCTACAATCCAAAGTATTACGGGTCGTTCAAGAAAAAAGAGTTCGCCGGCTTGGCTCCCTTGAAGAGACAGAATTGAACGTAAAGATTATAAGTACAGTGAGCAAAGACCCTGACACAATAATAAAAAACGGTGCTCTTCGTCTTGATCTGTTCTATCGAATGGGAGTTGTTTTTATACTTATTCCACCATTAAGAGAGCGTATGGATGATATAAGTTCATTGGTCTGTCATTTTATAAGAAAATTCAATGGACAGCTTGGTGAGGAGGTAAAGGATATTTCAGACCGGGTTAAAGAGGTTTTTTATGACTATCCCTGGCCAGGAAATGTGCAGAGAGCTTGAGCATGTAATAGAGGGAGCAATGAACATTGTCAATGGAGAACAGACCATCAGAATAAACCATCTTCCATGCCATGTCCTGAATATGCTTAAAGCATCAAAGCATATTACAGGGGATGAGAGCAGTTTTTCAAAATATGGCAGTGATTTTACAAAAGAGTGTCAAGATTTAAACATAACACTCAAAACATCCAATTATGGTAATCCTGCAGTGGTAGTATCATCCTCATCTGAACGACCAATTAAAACAATGACCCTTTCTGAAAGCCAGTGTGCAAATGAAAATGAGTGTATCTGCAATGCACTTAAAGCCACAAATGGCAATGCTGCCAAAGCCGCCAGAATACTTGGTTTATCTCCACAGTCTTTTCATTACAAAGTAAAGAAATACCGTATAAATAAAAAACAATTTGCTGCTGACAGCTCAAATGATGATTAGATATCATTTAATGGTGAATAAGTGTCAGCAGCAAAGAAAAATACGAACTATTTAAACATTGAACAAAGAGCAACATCCTCAAGCCCTTGAGATTTCAAGGTCTCTTTTGTGGGAATGCCGTTATTGTCCCATCCTCTTACTTTATAATAAGCATCAAGCATCCCATCAAGCTGTTTGCGAGGAATCGAGTGCCCTTCATTTGGTCCACTTGGCACAGGCTCTTCTGAAAAACGTAAAGGCGGATAATCCATTGCTCTTCCAAAATCTGGAATCTCTCGTGCAGAAAAAGCACGGGTAAGATGCCATATTTTTTCTGAAACTTTCATCAGCTCTTCCCATGTTTTATTATCACCTGTTATGTAGCTGTAAAGTTCAGCGTAATTTTCAACCTCAAACCCAAGCTCCATAAGCTGAAGCCTGCATATTCCAAGAACATCAAAAAGGGGTCTGGTATGTTGGGATTTTGAAACATTTATTGCTGCTTGTTCACCTGTTGTGGCAGATTTTTCTCGTTTTCCTGCACAGGCTCCGGCAGTGATGAGATCATGAACATTTGCAGCAGAACCAGCCATGTCATGCCCAAGAACCCATGCCCTGTTATGGTGGGCACCTATATCAGCCGTCATATAGGCAAGCATCATGGAAGGTGCGTTTCTACACTCATAACCTGTCCACTCAAGCCCCTTGACATGAATTGCAAATTTTTCAGAACCCTTCCCTATTTTCTCAGAGGCTATTTTTACACCATCTGCTAAGAGATCACCAAGTCCCTTACGATCAGCTATTAAATTTATAAGATAGACAATAGATTCCAGATCGCCAAAAGCCACATTTTTTCCAATCTCTTCACAAGTTAATATGCCCTTTTCAAAACACTCAATTGTCCATGCTATTACAGAAGCAGTAGATATGGTATCCAACCCAAGTTCATCACAAAGATAGTTAGCGTAGGCAACATCTTCAATGGTTTGCAAAAAACAGCTTCCGCCAAAAAGCGAAATAGTCTCAAATTCAGGACCTTCCATGTAGGCATCTCCTGATTTTGTCTTTGTGTGTCCGTATTTTCCGCATGGTGTCGGGCAACAAAAACACCCCTTATCTGTAATTTTAAGGCGGTTGATAATTGCCTCGCCATTTATATTATTGCTATGTTCAATGTGAGATGTTTTAAAATTTTTTGTTGGAAATGCACCAACATCGTTTACCCAATCTGTAATTCCAGCGGTTCCTTGCGGTGTCCATCCTTTAAATCCTGGTTTGGAGAAGACTATCTGGTAAGCCTCTTTTCCTTTTTTATATGCTTTTTCTACATCAAAGAGTGGAATTGAGCCTGTTCCCCGAACTGCAATAGCTTTGATGTTTTTGGCTCCAAGCACAACCCCGATTCCGGTTCTTCCTGCCTGACGACCAAAGTCATGGGTAATGCACGAAAATTTGACATGTTTCTCACCAGCAGGACCTATGGTTATAATCTGGAAATCCTCCCCTAAATCCTTTTTAATCATCTCTTCGGTAACCATTGAGCCTTTATTCCAATATTTCTGGGCAGACCTTATCTCAACCACATCATCATCAATAAAAATATATCTTGGCTCCTTTGCTTTGCCTTTTAATACCAAGACATCATATCCGGCATATTTGAGAGCTGGGCCAAAATGTCCGCCCATGTTACTATCTGCATATCCTCCTGTTGATGGTGATTTCGTTCCAAAATGGGTCTTGCCACTGGCTGGAAGAAAGTGGCCTGTCAAGGGGCCAGTGGTAGCAAGAAAAATGTTATCTTCACTTAAAGGATCTGTTCCCTGAGGAATCTCATCAAACAGCATTTTTGCGACAAAGCCTCTGCCACCAATAAAGTCATCACGCATTTTTTTCGGCAGCGGCTCTTTTACGATCTCTTCCTTTGTCAGATCAATTCTCAAGATTTTGCCAGCATATCCATTTATAAGAGGATAACCTCCATCCATTTTGTCCGAATCGCCATATCCAGTTGTTCCGACGTTTTTATTATATCCATTCATGATCAGGCAATCTCCTTTTCCATCTTTTTAACGTCTATATCTCCATCCTCAACTGATATGATGGCATCACGTGGACATGATTCCACGCACGCTTTGCAGAGAATACATTTGAATGGAGTATTAAAATCCTTATGCGTCATCATAACTCCTTTCGGGCATGCATCTGTACACGCCATGCAGGATATACACTCATCTTCATTTAGAATATAAACACCTGCATCATTTATCTGAATTGCATCAACAGGACAGGTTTCAGCACATACGCCACACTGATCGCAAAGATGGATCAGATACTTACCTGGAGATGGAAACAGCCCTTCAATTTTTAACATCCCCTTTGAAGGGCTAACAGTGCTGAAATTCTCCAGACTGCATGAGAGTCTGCACGTCCCACATCCTGAACATTTTTCATTTATTGCTGATAGTTTCATAGAATTTTACGTCCCTATATTTATTATAATAGTGGTTGGTTGTATTTTATTCATAAAATTTATCATATCATCAAAACCATATAACCATAATGATGAAATGACTATTTACTTTAATTAGCAAACTACATACCAAACCAGATTAGAATACCCCCTTATTATGATGATTCATTAAATTCATGAATAAAGATATTAAAGATAAATGTGCATCTAAGCCCTATTGTAATTTAGCACTATTTAAAGTAGTAAATAATGGAAAGATTAAAGAAGCTATTAAGACAAGGAGCTGTTGAGTGCAGTAAAAAAATTGGAGTCATCAAGTTTTTTTTATAAAATTTTCAGATTGCTATCGAGTGATCAAATTAAAGTGGGAGATGGTTATGCTCAAATCTATCAATCCAACAGAGACTCAAAGCTGGAAAAGGCTTACAGAACATTATAAAATTATGAAAGATCTTAAGATGAAAGAGTTGTTTGCAAAAGAGCCAAATCGTTTTGAAAATTTTTCGATAAGATGGAATGAAATTTTGATCGATTTTTCAAAAAATATTATAACAGATGAGACGCTTACGCTTTTGCGGCAATTAGCAGTTGAAGTTGATCTTAATGATGCTATCAATAAAATGTATTCTGGAGAAAAGATAAATGGAACAGAGAATAGAGCTGTTCTTCATATTGCACTTAGAAATTTATCTAATACCCCGATAATATTTGAGGGAAGAGATGTAATGGCTGATGTGAACAGAGTTCTTACTCAAATTGAAGATTTCTCAGAAAAGGTTAGATCAGGAGAGTGGAAAGGCTGCACAGGAAAACCAATTAAAAACATTGTAAATATTGGGATTGGTGGGTCAGATTTAGGACCTCTTATGGTTACAGAGTGCTTAAAGCCATATATTAATAGAGATTTATCTATCTATTTTGTCTCTAATATAGATGGAACACACATTATTGAGACGCTGCGCAAAGTCGATCCTGAAACTACTCTTTTTCTTATCGCATCCAAAACCTTTACAACACTTGAGACGATGACCAATGCCCATACTGCAAGAAGATGGTTTCTTGATTATGCAGGTAGTGATCATAAAGATATTAGGTATCACTTTGCCGCTATCTCAACTAATGGCCATGCTGTTGAAAAATTTGGTATTTCTCCTGAAAATATGTTTGAATTTTGGGACTGGGTGGGAGGGCGATATTCTCTTTGGTCAGCTATAGGCCTTTCCATTGCCTGTGCAATTGGCTTTAACAACTTCAAAGAGCTGCTTGCCGGTGCTCACGAAATGGATAACCATTTTAGAACCACTCCATTTGATAAAAATATCCCTGTAATTCTTGGATTAATTGGTATTTGGTATATTAATTTTTTTGGAGCAAAGACAGAGGCAATTCTCCCTTATGATCAATATATGCACAGATTCCCAGCTTATTTTCAACAAGGAAACATGGAGAGTAACGGTAAATCAGTTGATAGAGAAGGTAAAAAAGTTAGTTACGCTACAGGTCCAGTTATCTGGGGAGAACAAGGCACAAACGGACAGCACGCATTTTATCAACTTATCCATCAAGGTAACCAGATTATTCCAGCAGATTTTCTTGCTCCAGCAATCAGCCATAATCCTGTAGGGGATCATCACAAAATCCTTTTATCAAATTTTTTTGCCCAGACAGAAGCTCTTTTAAATGGCAAAGATATTGGAACAGTTGTTAAAGAGATGAGAGCTGAAGGTAAAAGTGATGACGAAATTAATAAAGTTGCACCTCACAAAGCATTTGATGGAAACAAACCGACAAATTCAATCTTGTTTAAAAAGCTCACTCCCAAAACACTTGGAAGCCTTATTGCTATGTATGAGCATAAAATATTTGTTCAAGGAGTTATCTGGAATATTTTTAGTTTTGATCAGTGGGGAGTTGAGCTTGGAAAAGAACTTGCCACAAAGATTCTTGCAGAACTTGAAAAAGATGATCTCCCACCATTAAACATCAATATTAATCCTCACCTTTCCGATTCAAAAGATAATAGTGCAATCCACGACAGCTCAACAAATGGACTTATAAATACATTCAAATCTATGCTTATGTGAAACAAGCATAGATTTTTTAAAAAAATCAACTTAATAAAAAAAATGTTATATTTGCTATTGCTTTTACATTTATCTTTTGCTATTTTTTACACAGTGATGTTAT
>JADFXA010000400.1 GCA_015233755.1 Desulfamplus sp.
GGCCTTACTGTTGATGAACCTCTCTGTTCTCTTGCGCAACCTCTATCTCCTGAAAATATCTTAATCATAAGCTTGGGGCTTTTAACAGGTAGCGAGGTACCAGCCTCTTCTCGCATTCATATAAGCTCTCGCTCTCCTCTTTCTAATTTTATGGGAAGCTCCAATGTTGGTGGTCATATTGGGACAAGGCTTCAATCTCTTAATGCAGCTTCATTAATTATTACTGGAAAGGCATCTTCTCTGTCTTATCTGCTTATTAATGAAAGTGGAATCTCAATTCACAATTGTGAGCATCTTAAAGGTAAAGATACCCGTATCACAGAAGAGGAGCTTAGAAAAAGGCATCAAGGTAAATTGACAGAAATTTTATCTATTGGTGTTGCTGGTGAGAATTTAGTCCATTATGCCTGCATTATGCACGGCCAAGATCATGCTGCTGGACGGACAGGTCTTGGTGCAGTCATGGGATCAAAAAATCTTAAGGCAATTGTAGTAGAAGGTATTAAAAACATTCCTAAAAAAGAGAGTGAGATTGTACAAAATACCAATATAGCTACACAACGGCCTATCGAAGTTAGTTTCAATCAAGACTCTTCAACGGTTAGTTTAAATCCAGACTTATCAATAAAAACTATTATTAAAGAATATATTGACAGCATAAGATCGTCGCTGCCTATATTTGATGATTTTTCTAAATTTGGAAGTGCTGCCCATATTCTCCCTTTAAATGACGCAGGACAGCTTGGAACATATAATTATCGTGAAGGTTGCATGAAAAATGCAAAAGATATTGATGGACGCAGCCTTAAAAAATATGTGCAAAAGAATACAAGCTGCCATCGTTGTCCCGTGCATTGCAAAGCAGAAATCAAAATAGAAGCTGGTCGTCATCAAGGATTTACAGGCGGCAGACCTGAATATGAGACTATTATAAACATGGGTTCACTATGTGGACTCTCTGACCCTGATGAGCTTCTCTATCTAAGCAATCTTGCCAATATCCTCGGTATTGACACAATATCAACGGGCTCGGTTATTGCTTTCGCAATGGAGCTTTTTGAACGTGGAATTCTCACAATTGAAGATACGGAAGGTCTTGAGTTAAGATGGGGCGATGCAAAATCAATGGAGATTTTGATGCATCAGATCGCCAATCAAGAAGGTCTTGGAAAAATCCTATCGCAAGGGGTAGAACGTGCATCTGAGATAATTGGAAAAGGATCAGAGAAATTTGCATTTCATACAAAAGGTGTAGAGATTTATGGTGGTGATCCAAGAGGAGCACAGGCTATGGCTTTAACTTATGCCATCTCTCTTAGAGGGGGCGATTTTACAAGTGTTTATCCTATCCCTGCATTTCGCTATTCTCCTGAACAGGCTCAAAAAGATTTTGGAACTTCTGAGAGCATGAACCCATTAGTAACAGAAGGAAAAGCTGCATTAATTAAAAAATGTCTTTTTGTAAGTGCTGTTATTGATTCTCTTGGACTTTGCAAAGTGCCAGCTCTCTCAATTCTTGGAAAGTTTGACCTTTTGAATGAGAGCAGGCTTATTAAGAGCATCACAGGGTTGGATTTATCGAGCCAAGAGCTTTTTGTAATTGGCGAAAGAATTATAAACATGGAGAAACTATTTAATATTGCTTGTGGTGCAACCGCCAAAAACGATAATTTGCCTGATATTTTTCAGACAGATGGGTTACCAGAAGGTGCTGTAAAAGGGCAAAAGGTTCATGGGCTTTCAAATATGGTTCAAGAGTTTTATAACCTTATGGGTTGGGATAAAAATGGTGTGCCAACAAAAATGACTATGGATAGGCTTGGCATCTGATTTATATTGTTTCACCTATAAACTATAGGTTCTTTCATATTTATGACACAAATCCTGTCTCAATCGGAAAACAGCAATAACCATGTTCTTGTTGTTGATGACTATCGCGTAAATAGGATAAAGCTCTCTGGCTTATTGAAGCAATTGGGTTATAAGGTTTCGCTTGCTGAAAATGGTTTGAAAGCGATAGAGTTAATAAATCAAACAAAAATTGATGTTATTTTGCTTGATATCATAATGCCTGAGATGGATGGGTATAAATGCCTGACCTACCT
>JADFXA010000401.1 GCA_015233755.1 Desulfamplus sp.
ACCCGCGACTTCGACCTTGGCAAGGTCGCACTCTACCACTGAGTTATTCCCGCTCTAAAGAGAATCTTTAAAAAAAGACGTGGACTTTCTACATTGACACTTGATTCTTGTCAAGATTTTTCTAACTATAGATTTGAGAACTTTTTAAAAATTGTGAAATTTTAGGTTTATATTTTAATCTATGTCAGATGAAGTCTGATTAAAGTCAATTATTGAGACATCATTGAGGTATTTCTTAGTTTGATAATGCCTGATTTGCTGAATCTTGGATACAATGCTTGCAATTCTTCTGGCTGATTTCTCTATATTATTAATATATTTCAAAATCTCTTCAGGAATGTCTTGTGTCATACTCATCAACTCGATCGTTCCAAGAAGAGTCATAAGAGGCTGGTTCAACTCATGGGCTGTTGCTCCTGACATCTCTAAAAGTACCTTTAACCTCTCTTCATTCATTTTAATTTCTTGATGCTCAATAAGTTTCTTATTGGTTTCTCTTAACTCTTCTTCAGTCTTTTTCCTAAGTTTTACCTCATCCATTGCCTGATTTCTAAGAGTTCTATATTCAGAGACTTTTCTTGATAGTTCAGTTGCATTTTCAATTGCCATAAGAGCAAAATTTTCGTCTGGTTTAATATATGAAGGCATAGATGAAATAACAGTCTTTTGTATCATATAAGAGCCATCAGATAGAGTACATGGAATTGTGTTTCTATGAAGTTGCGAAGAGAAAAGAACGGGAGGACCGCCTCTAAAGACATAGTCAACTCTCTCTTTAAACCCCGGAGAGTTAAGCGTTGAGAATCTTTTTATAATATTTTTACCCACAATATCAGATGGCTCAACATCACTCCATTGAGAAAGGCATTTATTCCAAAAGATCACCTGATAGTTTTTATCAAATATACATATACCAACAGGCACATAATCAAGAACACGATAGCCATGAGGGCAATGATTCATAAATCCAGCAGAGTTACTATTACAATCTTTTTCCAAAATATTTATTTGAGACATAGTTATCTATTTATCCAGCATATTTTTCTAAACATACATACCTTAAAGTTCAAATTTCTTTTCAATAGTTTCCATAAGGGTATGAATTGCGGCAATTTGCATAAAAAGCGCAATATCTCCGTAAACATCAAGCTCGTCTATGGAAAAACGAGTTCTTGCAAGCAGTACATGAGAATCTTGTTGGGTAACTGAAGGTTTATTAATAAAATTTTCTGGATCAGTCTCAATATATTCAGGAACTGAGTAGTCAAATGTTAAATCAAGTATATTTGATATAGACCCCATAACCCCATTAAGCACAATATTTCCAACTTCACAAAAAGTTCCAGCTCTCAAAGCATCCATATCTAAATCATCATCTTCATCAACAAGAACGGCAATTAATGAAGATGCAGTCTCTGTAGGGAACATCAACTGAGCCGAGCCGCTTATCGTTCCTTTAAAACCAAGCGAAACAGCCGATATGCTGCTCTCCTTGGCAAATAGTTTAAGCTCTTCTGCAAAATCTTTACTTGAAACTATTTTAACATTAGGGACACTCAAACTTATATGGCAAGAAAGCATTGTATTTAAGACAGATGCCCCCTTACCTACGCCTATGTTGCATAACTCTTTTATTGCTTCAAGCTGTTCGTGGGATATATTTATTTTATCCATCTTAAATTATATCAACCTTTGCTTTTTGATGATTTATTAAGGCACTAAACAAAAAATGCATAATTATTAGTGACCATTTGATTGATTATCAAACAAACTACTAACAAGATTAGTTAGCTGCTCAGGATCAGGCGGCTTATTAATAAATTGAGTTGCTCCAAGCCCGATACACTTTGCCTTAACAGTGTGTTGAATATCTGCTGTAAGGACTATTACAGGGATTTTAATATTATGCTCATTTAATTTTTCAAGAAACTCTACACCACTCATTTCAGGCATGAGAAGATCCAAAATAATCGCATCTATAGATTTATCTTTTGCAAGAACCATATCCAACGCCTGAAGTCCATTTTCCGCTTCATTCACTGTATAACCTTTTGCCGATAATATTCTTTTCACACCACGCCTTGTCAGCCATGAATCATCA
>JADFXA010000402.1 GCA_015233755.1 Desulfamplus sp.
TGCCCATTCCACTATTATAACACTCTTATCAGAGGCTGCAACATCATCAAAACCAATGTATTCAAGTTCATCTGGCGAGCCAATTCTATAGAGATCAAGATGATATAAAGTCAGAGTATCTAAATACTCATTAGTTTTTTTTTCATTAGTTATATTAGAAGGTATTGTTGCAGGATACTCATTTATGATGTTATAGGTTGGGCTTGTAACGTAATAGTTTTCAGGCACACCTAATCCCCTTGCAAACCCTTGAACAAATGTAGTTTTTCCAGCCCCCAATCCACCGTAAAGAGCAATTGCTATTTTGTCTAAAGCTGTTTTGTTAGGATTTATTTCACTTGGGATTTTATTAGAATGTATGTTGTTGGCAATTATATTGGAGTTTATGCTGCTTGAAATCAGAGAGCCAAGTTTTCTACCAATTTCCCTTGTGGCATCTCCACTATCAGTTCTGATTATGATATTCATTAACTATCCCTACTTTTTTTTTACATTTTTCTTTAGGCATTGGTCATCGTTTAGTCTAAAAGTGGAAAAATAATATCATACAAAGAAGCTGTCCTGCTATATAAAAAACTCAATTGACGACCGATTGCAGCATAAATTAATTTTTACTTCGTTAGAAAAAAAATACATCCCTCCACTTGACTACAAAAAAATACTCATTACTTTTAGTCTAAAATTTAGATTAGTAATTTTAAGTCACAAATACAATAAAATAATAGACAACAACACTTAGGCAAATATAAACCGTAATTAGATACGAACTATAAGGAGGAAGAGCCATGATAGGAAGAACAATGTTTAATTTTCCAACGACAAGACTTGCATCAGCAAATTGGAGACATCCATTTTATGAAATGGATATTTTGAAAAAAGAGATGGATAGATGGTCAGACTTGATGAACGGTAGAAGAGCTTTTGGAGGTCGTAATTCAGGAGTATTTCCTGCCTTAAACATCACTGAAGATAAAGATAACTATTATATCCGAGCAGAACTTCCCGGAATGAAACCAGAAGATATTGATATTCAGCTTAATGGCAGAACTATAACTATCTCAGGTGAATTAAAGACAGAGCAAAACGAAAAAAATATAAAATATCATAGAAAAGAACGAGATACTGGGAAATTTTCAAGAGGTGTTATGCTTACTGGCGATATTAATGGTGAAAATGTAAATGCAAAGATGCTAAATGGTCTCCTTACTGTTAGTGTTGGAAAAGCTGAAATTGCAAAATCAAGAAAAATAAATATAAATTAATTAAGCATAATTAAGTTTTAATTACCAAAGGAGGAAAATAAAATGGCTGAGACAAAAGAGTTACAAGTAAAAGAAAAACAGGAGGTTGCTATTCCTGCAGAGCACATGAAACCGGGTCTTATCTTTACTCCAGCAGTTGATATATACGAAAATGATAATGAAATTATTTTGCTTGCAGATATGCCGGGAGTCTCCACAGATGATATTACTATCGATCTAAAAGATGGGGTTCTAACTCTTACAGGCGATGTGAAACCTTGGGAAAATGAAGATGAGTCAGATGTTTTAGTAGAATTTGATATTGGAAAGTATTACAGACAGTTCAATTTGTCAGAAGCTATTCAGCAAGAGAAAATTGAAGCCAATTTCACTGATGGAGTGCTAAAATTAACTCTGCCAAAGGTTGCAAAGGCAGTTCCAAGAAAAATTACAGTAAATAACGCATAGCGCATAGATAAATTTAGATGGGCAGATCAATATCTGCCCATCTTTGTTTTTGTACACAAATTGTATATAACATTCTATATTGCTCATAAAGATTTACTATCTGACACTTAATCATTTTTTCCTATTTTAAAAAGATTTTGTAAGTTTTGTATTAAATTTTGGAATTCGCCTGTCTGTTTACGTGCAAGATTTTGAACATGCTGAAAAAGCTCAATATGCCCCATGCCCTTTGCGTTTAAAATATCTCTTAATTGTGATATAAGCTCCTCTTGAGCATCTGCCTTCTGCTTTAGTGTATTGTAACTTTGCTTTAACTCTATATTTTCTTTTTTTAGAGTTTCATAATCACCATTTAAACTATCATAACTCTTTTTCAACTCTTCATGCTCT
>JADFXA010000403.1 GCA_015233755.1 Desulfamplus sp.
TCTTAAACATGGCTACACACCACGATAATCCAATTCTTCATCGGTTGTTTTAACAGAAGAGCTGTTTGAATCTATCTCATCATCATCTTTAAGAGTGTCAGTATCATCATCGTTATTATCAGCATCATTAACAAGATCAAATTGCTTAGAATTTGCAATATCTTCGCTGTTATCTTCAATCAGCATATCTTCAGAAATTTCCTCAACGTTGTTTTCAGAATCTTCTTGAGTCTCTTCTTCTTCAAGCGGATTCTCAATATCTGCAAGCTCAACGTTATCTTCTGACTCTTGAATAGCTTTATCAAGATCATCAAAAGCCTGTTCTACTGAATCTTCCAGACTTTTTTGGTATGAAGCTTCTCCAAGCTCTTGATCAATCTTAGCCGCTTCATCCTCTGTTGAATCTTCTAAAGTATCAGGGGCTGAAGCAACAACATCTTCTTCTGATGCTGCCTCATCTTCATCTTCATTGTTATTTATTGTTTCTTTTATAGAATCTTCTAAAGTATCAGGGGCTGAAGCAACAATATCTTCTTCTGACGCTGCCTCTTCTTCATCTTCATCGTTACTTAGTGCTTCCTCAACTTGAGCAGTAAGTTCCTCTTTCTCTTTGATAATATCATCACTGTCGTCTTTGTCAGGATCACTGCTCTCTCCGATAAGGTCATCTGTATCAACATCAGCAATGGGAGGTTCTGTCTCTACTTCTCCTCTAACCTTTGTCATTCTTTCATCTTGCCACCACTGTTTAAGTTTCAAGACCGCATTAGCCAGCTCTTTTCCAGCAGCATTTACATCGAACTCAATGTTCTCACAAGTGATTGACCTGATTGCCTCTAAAGCCTTTTCTCTTATCTCAAGCTCTTTATCTCCAAGAACCTTAATCAAAGGCAGAACCGAAGATTCATCTTTAAGATTTGCAAGAGCTGACACAGCAGCTTTTCTAACTCTTGCCTCTTCATCAACAAGACACTGGGATACAGCAGGCACTGAATCTTCCGGGTCTTTCCAGCCGATAAATGTAAGAGCAGTTCTTCTTACCTCAGGATGATCATCACGAAGAGCCTCAATAAGTGCTGGCATTGAAACATCATCACCAGCAAGTTTAAAGAGACCGCGCAAAGAGCCGATTCTTACCCTGTATTTCTGGGATTTTACCTCTTTCATAAAAAGAGGAACTGCTCTTGAGTCACCAATACTTATAAGAGAATTAACAATTTCAGCAGTAAGTTCAGGATCATCATACCTTACAGCATCCATAAGAACAGGAACAGCAGCCTCATTTCCTATTTTTCCAAGTTCAGCAGCAGCAAGATATTTTATCTCCATTTCGCTATCAAGAAGATCATGGGCAACTTTATAAAAAATCTCCTCTTCAGAACGAGACTCAAAAACTCCTGTTTTGACTGCTGTATTAATGGCATTTTCCACAACCTTGTTTATCTGATCAACAGAGGCTTTTTCCTTAAAAACTTTCTCTTTTAATTTGGAGAATGCAGCCTCTTTTTTAAGCTCTTTTTTTCTTATTTTTTCAGCAATCTTCTCCTCTTTTAGTTCAACTATACGATTCTTCAGCCTTGAAATTTCTTTTTCATGCTCTTTTACATCAGAAAGAAGTTTTTTTAATGTATCTGACTCAAGGATAGTATCTCCATCAGAACTCTTTGCACCCTCTTTGCCTATTTCAAAGTAGAGCATCTTTATCTGCTTTTCATATTCGGCAATTTTGTTTTCAAGGGAGCCTATTTCACCTGTTTTTATAAGACCAAGACCTTTTGTAAACATTCCTTTTGGAACTGGTTTGAATTCTGGCACTTTTTTAACTGCTGACCACACCTTTCCAAGACCGCTTGCAGTTGCATCATAAACCCATACTGTTGAGCTGCCTACTGCATTCAAAGCAGTTGCAAAACGGCTTTTCGGCATTTTTTCGCTAATTTCTTCTTCCATATTAAACATCTCCCTAAATAATAAATATTTATAATCAATAAGTTAAGCGATACTCTACATGGTCTTAATTTGAACTTTTAATGTTATTTATCGCCCTAAGCTAAAGCTATGGGCTAACTTATCAAAGTCCTCTTAAGAGGACTTA
>JADFXA010000404.1 GCA_015233755.1 Desulfamplus sp.
TTCAAAATATAACAAATACATTGAAGTAAATGATGCCTGTTCTGAAACTAAGAAAAAGGCAAAAGCTATTGATGGAAGCAGTTTTATCATGGATAAGCGTGGAGTTGTTTAAGGATAAGCGTGGGTTTGCTTTAAAGAAATTAAGTTGACATAGGACACATATAAAATGAAGATATTTACCTATCCATCTGAAGCAGGTGAAGAGCGAGTAAACGAGATTATTCAAAGAGGGCTTGGCTTTTCAGATGATGATTATAAAAATGTTTGTGCATATATTGACGATGTAAAAAATCGTGGAGACAAGGCTGTTGTTGAATATACAAACAAATTTGACTCTAATGCTATTACAGAAGGGAATCTACAAGTTACCCTGCAAGAGTTTGAATTAGCAGAAAAAGAGGTAGGGTCGATATTTTTAAAAGCTCTTGATAGAGCAGTGGATCAGTTAAAAAGATTCCATGAAAAACAAAAGAGAAATTCGTGGATAGATACACCTCGTGATGGAGTTATGGTTGGACAACTTGTTCGACCTGTAGATGCTGCAGGAATTTATGCTCCCGGTGCAAAAGGTGGAAAAACCCCTTTAGTCTCATCAGTTTTGATGGGTGCAATCCCTGCAAAAGTTGCTGGTGTTGAGTCAATTATCCTTATGACCCCGCCTATGGAAGATGGAACTATTAATCCTAATATGCTCGTAGCAGCTAAAAAAGTTGGAATTGATAAGGTGTTTAAAGCTGGAAGTGCATGGGCTATCGCAGCACTTGCCTATGGGACAAAGCAGATTCCAAAAGTAGATGTTATTGTTGGACCTGGTAATCTCTATGTAACGCTTGCAAAAAAAATAGTCTCTGGAGTTGTTGGGATTGATATGATAGCCGGACCAAGCGAAATACTTATAATTGCAGATAAAGATGCGGATCCTCAATTTCTTGCAGCAGACCTTTTATCTCAAGCAGAGCATGATGTTATGGCATCTGCTATTTTACTCACAGATTCAGAAACTCTTGCTAATGAGACATCAAAGGCACTAATAGGTCAGCTTAAAGTTTTACCAAGAAAAGATATTGCAGAAAAATCTATCAATGATTTTGGTTCAATAATGGTTGTTCCTGATATTGCAACAGCAATTGCCCTTTCAAATCGTCTTGCCCCAGAGCATCTTGAATTGGTTGTAAAAGAGCCGTTTGAGTATATTGGACGTATTAAAAATGCAGGGGCTATCTTTGTTGGACCATACACCCCTGAGCCTGTTGGGGATTATATTGCAGGTCCTAATCATGTTTTGCCAACTGCTGGAACAGCACGTTTTTCGTCAGCACTTTCAGTTGATAACTTTATAAAAAAGACAAGCCTTATAAATTATTCACAATCTGCATTTGAACAAGAGGCACAAGATATTATAGCCCTTGCAGATATTGAAGGGCTTGCCGCTCATGCCAATTCAATAAAAATACGAATGAGTTGATACTTAATTTATAACTAATAATTGATTGCGGTGATGATTTATCTTACTGATTGCAGTATGGATTTTGTTCGCTGCAATCAGGACACTCCCAAGTGATACCATTACAGGTCATTCCCCATTGGTTTTCATACATGCAGTTTTGGCATATTGAGAAACCACATTTACAATTCCAGCAAAAAGAAAACTCTTTGCTGCAACAGTGGCAATTTTTTATCCTCTTTTTGCGTCTATTCTCTTTACGTTCGTTTGTATTCATAAATAGTCTCCCTTGAACTGTTTTTTGCAATGAACTCTCTTTTGATAATAAAATATTCCATTTATGAGATTTGACAATCTTTTAAAAGTTGTCAAATCTTCAATGAGCGACTGGAGATGTTTAAAAATGAAAAAACCTAAGATTTACCTTATTGATGGAAGTGCATATATATATCGTGCATTTCACGCAATACCCCACCTTTCTAACTCAAAAGGATTACCAACAAACGCCATATTTGGCGTAACAACAATGCTTTTAAAACTTATAAAAGAGCATCAACCTGTTTATGCTGCCATCTTTTTTGATGTTAAAGGGGAGACATTTCGTCATAAACTTT
>JADFXA010000405.1 GCA_015233755.1 Desulfamplus sp.
AGAGATTGGATATTGGAGCAGATTAGATTGTCAAACGCTCCTATTGTATTAAAAGATAGTAAACTAACCACAATTTACTCTGGAAGTGATATTAATGTATATGGTTCATCTGGAATAAATTCTCTTTATATACAAAAAAGCTCTAATGTAAAACTCATCAACTTTAAGGAGATTAGTTTTATAGCAATACAAGGAGATTCATCTCTATTTTCAGTATCACGGTTTGGTGCAACAGTCACTTTTAAAGATAAAACTAATGACACTACAATTATAATGCCAGCTACAAAAAATATTAAACTTATTATGTTTGAGAATCTAACTACAACGCTAAAAATTGAATCAAATAAGGTAATGCTTGGAAGTCAAGAAGTTAGCAAATCAGAGCAGATAGTTAATCCTATTTAAATTAAAAAAGCCCTGAAATAAATTTCAGGGCTAAATTACTACAAACTTTAAATCTTAAATTTACTTACCGTTGTCTTCATCTTTTCTGATATTTCAAAAAGCTCACGAGATTTACTATTCAAGGTTGTGCTGTTTTTTGACATCTCTTGAGCAGAGTGATTTACGTCTGAAATATCTCTTGCAATATCTTCAGATACAGCAGATGTTTGAGAGACATTCTCATTCACCTCACTTATACCTTGAGAAGCCTGCATTACATTCTCCGCAATTTCACGGGTAGTTCTTGATTGTTCATCTACAGATGTTGCAATTTCAGATACTGTTTTATTCACACTATTTATAACGCTCGATATCTCTTCAATATCCTTTACCGTCTCCATAGTTGATTGTTGAATATCATCAATCATCTGTTTAATTTCGCTTGTAGCATCAGATGTCTGTTTTGCAAGGTCTTTTATCTCATTTGCAACAACTGCAAAACCTTTACCAGCCTCCCCTGCCCTTGCTGCCTCAATAGTTGCATTTAGAGCCAAAAGGTTTGTCTGCTCTGAAATTGTGCTTATAGCTTCTGTTACCTTTCCAATTTGAGTTGCAGCCCTTCCTAATTTATCAACCCGCTCAGACGCTCTTATCGCCTGTTTTACTGCCTTATCTGTAATCTCTCTTGCTTTATCTGAATTACGAGATATTTCATTTATATTTCGGGTAATATTTTCTGCTGAATTTGCAACTATCCCTATGTTTGTTGAAGCCTGTTCCATTGCAGCAGCAACTGAATTCATATTGGCACTCATCTCTTCAGCAGCTACAGCTACAGTATTTGCATTCATTGAAGTCTTTTCAGAGCCAGAAGATAAAGAATTCGCAATATTTTGGATTCCACTCGATGAGTTAAGAAGTATCTTAGAGTCCTCAGAGATTTCAGAAATCATCTTTCTTAAGTTAGCAGACATTGTGTTGAGATTTGATGACATCTCCCCGAACTCATCTTTAGATTCAGATTGGATAGAGCGAGTTAAATCACCTTTTGATATAGCATTAATAAACGAGCTTGACACCTCAAGGGGTTTAACCACATTCATTCTAACCAACAGCCATACAAACATGCTAATTAGAACTAAAATAAGCAAAGTCCAGAAAAAGATATTTTTTTGTGCTTCCCAAACAGCCTCTTTTGCCTCTTTAAGCGATCCTATGATTTCAAAAGCACCATGAATTTCTCCCTCTTTCCAACCCTCCATTATACCACCAGTAGGATCAGTTTTGCCTTTTGGATCACCATGACAAAATAGACACTCTTTTGTTAAACGTACTGGCTTAAAGTAACGGATTTGATCTTCCTCAACTACGATTTTCTCTTCAAGATTTTGCTCTTCAAGCTCTTTTAATATTGTTGCCTCAAATTCAGTTGGCTCATTTTCAGGATTTCTTGGACTAAATTTTGGTACTCTAAACTCATACCCTATTTTTTCTGCATTTGTTTTTGCCATGTGAATAGCCGTGATAACAGGAACTGCCTCTACAATATTTGATTTATCTAACTCAGCGAATGGTTTTATAATCCCTTGATTAAGTTTATTTGCCATCTCATTTCTTCCAGCTTCAGCCATAAGAACAACAGCACGACTCTTCTCA
>JADFXA010000406.1 GCA_015233755.1 Desulfamplus sp.
GAAGTTGAATTTGGAAAAGAGAGTATTGCTGTTAAGTTCAAAATTCAGGAAGGGGAGCAGTTTAAATTTGGCAGCATTAGCTTCTCTGGTGATCTTATTGTATCTGAAAAAGAGCTTAACAAAAAACTTACTATTAAAGCAGGTGATCTTTACAGCCGTGAAAAACTTAGAACAAATGTCTTTGCAATTACAGATATTTATTCAGATAGAGGGTTTGCAAATGCTGATATTGCCCCAGGTATTTCTAAAAACGATGAGACAAAGATTGTTGATATAAATTTTAGTATAACAAAAGGCTCTCCTGTATATCTTGAGAGAATTCTTATAAGCGGAAATACAAAAACAAGAGACAAAGTCATTAGACGTCAGCTTGAGGTCTATGAGCAAGATCTTTATTCTATGAGCAAGATTCAAAAAAGCGTAAGAAATTTAAGACGAATTGATTATTTTGAAAATGTTGACATTAAAACATCTAAGGGCAGCAGTGATGATAAACTCAATATTGACGTTGAAATAACAGAAAAAGCAACGGGAGCGTTTAGTTTTGGTGGAGGGTATAGTAGTGAAGATCAGCTCTTTGGAATGATCTCGGTTGCCGAAAGAAATCTTTTTGG
Source organism: Desulfamplus sp. (assembly GCA_015233755.1). Lineage (GTDB taxonomy): Bacteria > Desulfobacterota > Desulfobacteria > Desulfobacterales > Desulfobacteraceae > Desulfamplus. The sequence continues at coordinate 615 of JADFXA010000406.1, forward strand.
AAGAGGACAGACCGTATCTACAAAAGCTGAAGTGTCAGCGACTTCAACAAGATATACAGTAAGTTTCACAGAACCTTGGCTTTTTGATATTCCACTCTCTGCTGGTGTTGATCTCTATAACTGGGATAAAGAGTATGATTACTATGATAAAGACAGCAAGGGTGGTGCAGTTCGGTTTGGATATAGAATATTTGATGATACATCATTGGGTTTAAGATATGGATATGAAGATTTCACAATTGAGAATGTTCAAGATATATATACAGATGTTGATCCTGGTGAATATATTACAAGCAGTATTACCACAACTTTGAGGTATGATTCAACAAATGCTATGTTCAACCCAACAGAAGGGTCAGACCACAGCATTTCAGTTGAGTATGCTGGAGGGCCACTTGGAGGAGAAATCGATTTTACCAAATATATTGCAGAGACCGGCTGGTATTATCCTCTATTTTGGAAATTTACAGGATTTTTACATGGAAAAACAGGATTTTTAGATGATAGAACTAAAGATATTGAGATTGATTATGAGCGTTTTTATTTAGGCGGTATAAATTCTGTAAGAGGTTATGACTGGCAAGATATTAATGCAACACCAGAAGGAGAAACAGAACAAAGAGGTGGAGAAAAATTTATTCAGTTTAATGCAGAGGTTATCTTCCCAATTGTTGAAGATATAAATTTAGCTGGTGTTATCTTCTTTGATGCGGGTGATTCATATTTAAAAGATGAAGATTTTGCTTTAGGCGATCTTTATACAAGCTATGGTGGAGGATTTAGATGGTATTCTCCAATGGGACCAATAAGGATAGAATATGGTAAAATCTTAGATGGTAAAGAATATAGCGGTGGAAGATGGGAATTTTCTATGGGAGGTGCGTTCTAAAACCCTTATATTGTATTTTATATTGGGTTCACAGATTATCAAATATTATATTTATAATTTTATAGAATTTAATTTTAACAAAAATATATTTAATTTAAAAATTTTAGAATAATTTTAAGGATATTTATAAAAATGAAAAAATCAGTAGTGTTTTGCGGCGCGTTAGTTGTCTCTTTTATTACTCTTATAGCGTTTAATAGTTTTGTGCCAACTGCTAATGCAGCAGGAGGTATGAAAATTGGAGTTGTTGATTTCCAAAAAATTCTTACATCATCAAATCAAGGAAAACGAGCTACAGAAGAGTTGAATAAAAAAGGAAAAGTTATGGAAGATGATATGAAAGCAAAAGAGAATGAGCTTCTTGATCTTCAGAAAAAATTTGAAAAAGATTCTGTTGTTATGGCAAAAGATAAAAAAGAGGAAAAGCAAAAAGAATTAAGGGCTAAATTCAATGATTTCAAGACAATGCGAGCAAAATATATGAATGAATTTAAAGATATGCAGGCTCAACATTTTAATAAAATTAGGTCTG
>JADFXA010000407.1 GCA_015233755.1 Desulfamplus sp.
AAGATTTTCTATTTTAACAATCTCTGACATATTATCGCCAAATCTAAGATATAGAATTATCAATTATGAAGCAAATTCCAGCCAATCAAAACTATAATTTTACCACCCAAGTGTTATTTTACCATCCAAGTGTTTCTGCCTTTTTATTGACCTTATCAGCCATATCTTTTTTATATTTATCAAGTTTTGCAGCAAGCTCACAATCAGATACAGCAAGTATTTGGGCAGCAAGAACTCCTGCATTTAAAGCGCCTGATTTTCCAATAGCAAGAGTTCCAACAGGAACACCCGGAGGCATTTGAACTGTTGAAAGAAGAGAGTCCAATCCCTGCAGAGCAGAAGAGTCAATTGGAACACCAAGAACAGGTAAAGTTGTGTGAGCTGCTAAAACTCCAGCAAGGTGGGCTGCATGACCTGCTCCAGCAATAATTACACCCATCCCTTTTTTGCGGGCATTTTTTGCAAACTCTTCAGCTCTTGCCGGAGTTCTATGGGCTGAAGCAACTGTAACCTCATAAGAAATATCAAATTTTTTAAGAATCTTAAGAGTCTCTTCCATAACTGGCAAATCTGAATCGCTGCCCATTATTACCCCAACCCTTGGAGGAATAGATAACCTTACAATTGCCCTTGCTCCAATGTCATTGCGATAAAAACTCTCTTCCCATGAGATTTTGTCGCAAGCATCGTATGCTTTATCCATAGCATCTTTAATTCCTTCTCCAAGAGCGGTAACTCCAAGAACCCTGCCTCCATTAGTTATAACATCTCCATTATTTAAAGTTGTGCCAGCGTGAAAAACAACAATGTCAGATAGAGCTGCTGCCTTATCAAGCCCTTTAATTACAGCACCTTTTTTATATGAGCCTGGATAACCACCAGCAGCCATTACAACGCACATTGTACTTCTTGGATCAATTTCAGTTTTCAATTTATGAAGAGTACCATCAACGCAAGCCTCCATAAGTGGAACAAGATCGCTTTTAAGTCTCATTAAAATAGGTTGAGTTTCTGGGTCTCCAAGTCTTACATTAAATTCGAGCACCTTTATCTCATCTTTGTGGATCATAAGTCCTGCATAAAGAACTCCTTTAAAGGGAATCCCCTCTGATGCCATTGCTTTGACTGCTGGAATCATAACCTCATTCATTGCTTTTCGCCTTAACATAAAATCCAGCACAGGTGCTGGAGAGTAAGCACCCATACCACCTGTGTTTGGCCCTTGATCATTATCAAAGACCCTTTTATGATCTTGAGATGTAGGAAGAGGTAGAACTGTTTTACCATCAGTTAAAGCTATAAACGATGCCTCTTCACCAACAAGGCACTCCTCTATAACCACAAGAGAGCCAGCATCGCCAAATATTTTTTCACTCATTATCTCGTCAAGTGCTTTGACAGCGTCATCTTCCGTTTGACAGACAAAAACGCCTTTACCTGATGCAAGCCCGTCTGCTTTTACAACAAGAGGTGAGCCTATCTGTTTCACATAGCTTTTTGCCCTATCTATATCTGTGAAAGATTTGCCGCGTGCTGTTGGAATGTTATATTTTTCCATGATATTTTTTGCAAATCTCTTGCTTGCTTCAAGTTGAGCTGCTTTTTTTGATGGACCAAATGCCTTTAGCCCCTTCGACTCAAATAGATCAACAATCCCAGCAGCAAGAGGTGCTTCTGGGCCGACAACAGTGAGATCAATAGAGTTTTCAATAGCAAACGCTGCCAAAGCTTCAATATCATCAGAGCTTATGGGAACATTTTGGGCAAGATTTGCAGTTCCAGCATTTCCTGGCGCACAATAAATTTTTTTTACAACTTCACTTTTAGAAATTTTCCAGATAAGAGCGTGTTCTCTGCCTCCACTTCCTACAACTAAAATGTTCATTATGTTTTCTCCTAAATCAAGTACAAGAGGTTGGTTTGAATTATTTAATAATACTTTAAGTGAAATAGCATAACATAGAGATTAAATCAATTGTCGGTTCTGTGGTGGCAAAACCATGATTTTGATCATAATATTTGTTCAGTAAAC
>JADFXA010000040.1 GCA_015233755.1 Desulfamplus sp.
CGCTATCTTAACTGAATTATCTTGATTTCATGGAGATCGCGACACAAAAACTATCTACTAATACATCCTAATGCAGCAAGCAAGAGAATGATCTCGTAAACGATCACCTGTGTAAAGCTGCCAAAAAAGTGATACACAATACCCCCGCCAATAATTGCCGGAACCGCACTAAATACCATAATTCCAAGTTTTCTGCTTATATCCATAATAAATTATCCTCATTGTAAAGGTATATCCACCCTTATATTTTATATATAAAACAATAGATAACGATTCAGAATTTTTTATCCACAAAAATTATCTTTCAATGATCATCGCCATACCCATGCCACCGCCGATACACATGGATATAAGACCAGATGAATAGCCTTTTCTCTTCATCTGATTAATTGCTGTAACCATCTGCCTTGCACCTGTGCAGCCAATTGGATGTCCAATAGAGATACCGCTTCCAAGTTCATTAGGTTTTTCAACATCAAGTCCAAGTTCACGAATACATCCAATTGCCTGAGCTGCAAAAGCTTCGTTAAGTTCAATAAGCTCAATATCTTTAATTGACATTTTTGAACGTTCAAGAGCCATTTTGACTGCTGGAACAGGACCAAGCCCCATATATGCGGGGTCAAGACCTCCAGAAGTAAAAGTTTTGATTCGAGCAAGTTTTTCAAGCCCTAAAGCATCAGCTTTCTCTTCACTCATAAGAAGCACGGCAGCAGCACCGTCATTTATACCAGAAGCATTACCAGCAGTTACACTGCCATCTTTTCTAAATGCTGGCTTCATTTTAGAAAGAATATCCATGCTTGTCTCCATTGGACGCTCATCTTTATCAACAACAATATCTTTTTTCTTAGAAGGAATTGTTATAGGGATAATCTCTTGTGCAAATGTGCCATCATTAACAGCTTTAAACGCACGATTGTGGCTTAAAAGTGCAAGTTCATCTTGCTCTTTACGGGTGATCCCATATTTTTCAACAATATTTTCAGCAGTTTGTCCCATGTGGTAGCCGTAAAAAATCTCATAAAGACCATCATAAACCATCAGATCATGAATATCTCCAACACCAGTCAATTCCATACGATGTCCCCATCTTGCCTTAAGAAGAGCCATCGGAGCGTTACTCATACTCTCTTGACCACCAGCAAGAACAACATCAGCGTCTCCAGCTTTGATTGCTTGAGCCGCCAGTGCAATGGCTTTAAGACCAGAACCACATATCTTATTGACCGTAAATGCTGTAGTGTAGCGTGAAATACCAGCAGCAATCATTGCTTGGCGAGCAGTGTTCTGACCTTGACCAGCTTGAAGCACGTTACCCATTATGACTTCATCAATATGAATAGGTGTCAAAGAGTCATCATAATCATAACCTTTTTTCTCAAGAGCTATTATATCCTGATCTTTAAGAGAATCTGGTCCGTAAGATTTAACTTTATCATCTGCTACAGGTCTTAAACCAGCTCGCTTAAGTACATTTTTCATTACAATAGTGCCAAGTTCAACGACAGAAAGACTTTTTAAAGAGCCTCCAAAAGCTCCTACAGGTGTTCTTACACCACTTACAATTACTGCTTCCTTCATATTAAGTCTCCTTCTGGTTATAATATCTTAAAATTACAGCGAAAAAATTATCAATTTTAGTTAGAACTAATATCAAAAATTATAATAAAATTCAAGGGTTCAATAATCTATCGGATGTTGAATTTTAAAGATAGAAAATAAATAAGAGGCGACTATTAACCGCCTCTTACAATTATTTAAAAATTTAAAATAACGAAAAAATAAATGTTCAACATCACGCTTCAGCAAGTTTTTTTAACTGAGCATACTTTTCATTTACTTCCTGTTCAATCTTAGCTCTTAATCTTGATGATTCTTCTGGAAAACTTTTTTCAAGAGCTGCAAATCTGTTCTCACCAGAGAGAAACTCCTGAATTGTTCCATCAGGTGCTTTTGAATCAAGAATAAAAGGATTTTTGCCTTCAGCTTTGAGAAGCGGATTATAGCGATACATTGGCCAGAACCCTGATGCAACTGCAAGCTGGCTCTCAAGTTGAGTCTTACCCATGCCTTTTTTAATTCCTTGATTAATACATGGTGCATAGCAGATTATCAAAGATGGCCCAGGGTAGCTTTCTGCCTCAAGAAATGCTTTCATTGTCTGCTGTTTACTCGCACCCATTGCAATTGAAGCAACATAAACATACCCATAGCTCATGGCCATTGCCCCTAAATCTTTCTTTCCAATCTTTTTGCCTGATGCCGCATATTTTGCAATTGCACCAGTGGGAGTTGCTTTTGATGATTGACCGCCGGTATTAGAGTAAACTTCTGTATCCATAACAAGAATATTTATATCATCACCAGAGGCAAGAACATGGTCAACACCTCCAAATCCAATATCATAAGCCCAGCCATCACCACCAAATATCCAGTGAGATTTTTTGGTAAGAAGGTTCTTGTCTTCAAGAATCTCACAAAGTTGGCAATCAGAAGAGTTGCAGCATGAGCTTGAAGCATGAGTATGAGTGCCTGTGCAGCATGATGAGTGCGAATGGGTGTGTGTATCTGAACAGCAGCATGATGAATGTGCATGTGATGTAGTTCCACAGCAGCAGCTATTTCCATGTTGAGAGATTATAAGATTTCTGACTTTATCACCATACTCTCTTGATGCGTCTGCATTGTTCATATTAGCAAGCCAACCAGAAAGAGCATCTTTAAGCTCTGCCGACATCTCGCCTTTGCAACCATCTTGACCGCAGCCTTCTGTCTCAAGAATCTTTTTTATCTTTGATGCAAGAGTTTGACGTCTCTTGTTAAAGGCAAGCATCATTCCATAACCATACTCTGCCGCATCTTCAAAAAGAGAACTTGCCCATACTGGACCATACCCATCAGCATTTGTACAATATGGGGTTGCTGGAGCGGAACCTCCCCAGATTGAAGAGCAGCCAGTAGCATTAGAGACTGTCATTCTATCTCCAAAAAGTTGAGTTAAAACCTTAACATAAGGGGTCTCACCACAACCTGAACATGCTCCAGAGAACTCCATCAAAGGTTTGACAAACTGGCTTCCCTTTACAGTATCTTTTTTAACAAGCCCCTCTTTAAAAGAGATGGTCAATGAGAATTTATGGTTTGGAACTTGAACCTCTGTTTGGGTTGCAATCGGCTTCATAACAAGTGCTGGAACTTTAGCAGGGCAAATATCAGCACAGTTTCCACAACCTTGACAATCAAGAGTATTGACCTGAATCCTAAATTTGTAATCTTTAAGCTCTTTTCCTTTACCTTCTTGAGTTATAAAGGTTTCGGGTGCATTTTTAAGTTCTGCTTCGGTTGCAACAATAGGTATAATAGCGGCGTGTGGACAGACAAAAGAGCATTGATTACACTGAATGCAGTTCTCTGGAATCCACTCTGGAACATTGATTGCCACACCACGTTTTTCATATTGGCTTGTTGAGTTTGGAAAAACTCCATCAGGCTGAAAAGAGCTGACTGGTAGAAAATCGCCTTTTTGAGCAAGAATTGGACGCATAACATTATCAACAAACTTTGTTGCTTCTTCACCAGCCAAAAAGGAACCTGACCCATTTTTCCAACTCTCTGGAACAGCAACCTCAAATAAATTAGCAAGAGTTTTGTCAACAGCATCAATATTCATCTGAACAATTTTATCGCCCTTTTTGCCATAAGTCTTTTTTATATCTTTTTTCAAAAGCTCAATTGCCTCTTCAAACGGCAAAACATTTGCAAGTTTAAAAAAGCAAGTCTGCATTATCATGTTGATACGATTACCAAGTCCAACTTCACCAGCAATCTTTACAGCATCAACATTGAAAAATTTTAGTTTCTTGTCGTAGATAGTTTTTCTAACATCACCAGGAATATTTTTTTCCATATCCTCAAGAGACCAATCAGAGTTCAGCAAAAATGTTCCACCCTCTTTTATCCCTTCAAGCACATCATAAATTTGAACATAATTTGATTTGTGGCATGCAACAAAGTCAGGCTCATTAATCAGATAGGTTGACTTTATTGGAACATCTCCAAATCTTAGATGTGATATTGTAATACCGCCCGATTTTTTAGAATCATAAGCAAAATAGCCTTGTGCATACTTATCAGTATTATCACCAATGATTTTTATGGCACTCTGATTTGCTCCAACTGTTCCATCAGAGCCAAGACCCCAGAATTTTGCGCCAACTGTCCCTTTAGGTGCTGGGTTAAAGCCTAATTTTGGCTCAAGAGATGAATGAGTTAAGTCATCTTTAATTCCAACTGTAAAGTGGTTTTTGGGCCCTGCTGATCTCATATTATCAAAGACAGCTTTAATCATCGGGGGGTTAAACTCTTTTGAGCCAAGACCGTAACGCCCGCCAACAACTTTTGGGCCTTCACCTTTTTCCATAAATGCTGTGCAGACATCAAGGTAGAGCGGATCACCAATTGCGCCTGGCTCTTTTGTCCTATCAAGCACTGTGATAATCTCTGCTGTTGCTGGAATCACTGACATTAATGCTGAAGCATCAAATGGCCTGTATAGACGCACCTTTACAACTCCAACTCTTTGGCCGTCGTTGTTTAGCTTTGTAACAGTCTCTTCAATAGCTTCACATGAAGAACCCATTGAAATGAGTATTCTATCTGCTTCCGGGTCTCCATAATAATCAAAGAGATTATAGTATCTGCCTGTCAATGCACCAACTTTATCCATGTAGTTTTTAACAATTGCCGGCACTTTTTGGTAATAGAGATTTGCAGCCTCTCTTCCTTGAAAATAGATGTCAGGATTTTGAGCAGTTCCTCTTGTGTTTGGTGATTCAGGATTCATTGCACGAGCTTTAAAAGCCTTGTAAGCCTCCCAATTCATAAGAGCTGCCATATCTTCATAGTCAATTATCTCAATTTTTTGGATTTCGTGCGAAGTTCTAAATCCATCGTAAAAGTGCATGAACGGAACTCTTGCCTCAAGTGTTGAAAGATGGGCAACCAACGCAAGATCCATTGCCTCTTGAACAGAGCTTGAGGCAAGCATTGCAAATCCTGTCTGACGAGCAGCCATTACATCTTGGTGATCTCCAAATATTGAAAGTGCATGAGCAGAGATTGCTCTTGCTGTAACGTGAATTACACAAGGTAGAAGTTCGCCAGAAATTTTATACATATTGGGTATTTTAAGAAGAAGTCCTTGTGAAGCTGTAAAAGATGTTGTCAAAGCTCCAGCAGAAAGAGAACCATGAACAGCACCAGCAGCACCAGCTTCAGACTGCATCTGCTTCACTGTTAAGATTTGTCCAAATATGTTTTTTCTTCCAGCGGCTGCCCAACTATCAGCAATCTCACCAAGTGGGCTTGATGGGGTTATAGGATAGATGGCAGCTACATCGCTCATTGCATAAGCTACATGTGTTGCTGCTGTATTACCGTCAATTGTCTGCATCTTTTTTTTCATAAAACCACCTTTTTTGTTTATCTATTTATATCAATATATACTTAGTAAGGTCTTAGTTTGAACTTTTATTTTGTTTTGTCGGCCAAGAGCTAAAGCTCAGGGCTGATGAGATATTAAGTTTAAGCACTTTTGATTTTTTGTAGAAGAAAATCTGTTGCCTTTTCACAAGTTATTCCATTTTTACCGCCATTTGGTACTAAGTTTTCAGAAGTTAAAGCATCTACAGCAGCAAACACCTTTTCTTTGAAATCAGGATAACCAATAAAATCAAGTAACTCTCCAGTTGCTTTAACAACAGCTACAGGAGATGCAAAATGCCCTCTATCTTCAAGCATCATTCTTGTGCCTGTGCCTCCGCCAGCTTCAAACATGCCTTGTGAAAATGAGATATTTGCTGACCCCACACCTCCAATACCACCAACATACATTCCAGCCTCGTCCCCTGCCATGTCACCTACAATGTTATTGCAAACCATTGTGGTAAGTTTAAACTCTTTTCCTGTTTTTTCTCCTCTCATCGATTTAAGTTTTGATGGCTGAGTAACTGTATAGGAAAAGTCATCAGGTTTTACAGAGAGATAGTCAACCTCAGGAAAATTTGCATCAATATAGGCTTTTGCCCAATTTAAAGCAGCAGCATCTGGTTTTATAACATTATCTTTGAAATTGAGGAGAACAGCAGGTACTGTATTTTGTGTTTCATTATTTGAACTTGATTTGCCATTTTGTAGAATTTGATCTTTTGCATGGATACAGGCAAGATGAGTTAACCTTTCAATATCAATTCTTGCTTGCGGCCAAAAACATAGAGCATACTCCTCTTGGCCATTTAACAAAGAGACTCCTGCTGATTTTGCATCTTGATATGGAGTACCAAGATTACATCTGAAAATAGTAAAATCAATTCCTAACTCTTCATTTTTAATCCCTCTTTGACAGGCAAAGAGATCCATATATTGCCTCATCCAGACATTTGCACTTGGAACATTTGGGTATTTTGAGCTATCAGGTGTCTCCAAAGGCATCTTCAATATAACATCACACTTGTCAATCACATCAATGGAAGTTTGAGGTGCTACAACATCAAGCTCAAGCCTCTTTTCTATTGTAAGATCAGGTATCTCAACAACTGTGATTTCTCCTTTTGCTATCTCGTTTGAGAGCATAGTCTCAAGAATAGTACGAGCAGCCTTTGCAACAATAGGACCAATTCCATCACCTGGAGCAAATCCAATTGTCAATGGGCGTTTCTTACTTAAATCAACAGGGGTAAAGTGTCCGCGAGTTTTAATAGCTTTTTCAACACGCTCTTTTTCGTTTCTTAATAAAACTGCTAAAGCATCAAAAGGGTTATAATTGCCTTGAAAAATATTTACATATTCACTCATTTTGTTTTCCTTCTTTAAAAACTATTGTGGTCAAAACTAATTATAGAAACAGGAATTTTATTTAAAAACTATTTGTTTATTATTTCTATTTATTTGACATCCTGCAAAACTTATTTTCTATCCAGTAAAATCAAAGAGGTCAATTCCAATTTTGTAGGGACTCTATTTATGATGCTGTCTTTTGGAGTAAAAGCCCAGATACAATAAACGCAAGCCCAATAAATGTTGATATAAATACAGTCTCGTTTAAAAAGAACCGAATGAATATCAATGATATAAATGGAGTTAAAAATATAATATTAGCAAGTTTACCCGTGTTTTTGCTAAGTTTAAGTGCTGTAAGCCAAATGACAAAGGTAAACCCTAATTCAAAACACCCTACCCAAACTGCACCAGCAAACCCTTTAAGTGAAATATTGGTTATACTTGAAAACCAGATACACGATAATGCTGATAAAGGAAGGCTAAATAGGAAATTAAGAAAAAGACCAACAACAGGGTCACGAGGCATACGAACATTCATAATCCAGTAAACTGCCCATACAGCAGTACTACCAATTGCTAAAAGAAGACCATTTAAATTTAAGCTCTTGAAGCTTGAAATGTCCCCATGAGTAGAGACAATTACAGCACCTGTGTAGGAGATAATCATGGCAATAAAGTCAATTTTCCCAAACGGGTGCTTAAGGATAGGAACTGATAGAAGTGTAAGCATTATTGCCCATGTATAATTTACAGATTGGGCAATTTGAGCAGGAAGAAGATCGTATGCCTTAAATATCATAAGGTAATATACAAATGGATTTATAAAACCTAAAAACAACGAATTTATATAATCTTGGCGTTCAAGGGTAAATATCTCTTTAAGCCTTCCTTGAACTCCCAAAATAGCAGCTATTGCAACAGTTGCCACTAAACTTGCATAAAATAGAAGCTGTAGAAAATCAAGGTGTTTAAGAGAGATTTTAAAAGCTGTTGCCGATGTTGACCAAAAAAGAACTGTAAGAATTGCAAGTCCGTATGCTTTATTCATCTGTTCCCCAATTTCTGCCAAAATGTGTAAATTTATGCCGCAAAACTTTTTAAAGTATTAACACTGTTCGAAATCATCCGCCAATTGTTGACATTTGCGTATGCACACGGTTATTGCTTATTTGGGGCATCAAAGAGAAAGTTTTATTAATATCGCTTATCGTTAGATTATCAGAATAGTTAAGGTTATGAGTTGCTGGTTTGCGTTTAATTGCAGAAAGGAATATCTGTTTTATGGCTTCATAAGAAGCTCCTTGACGCAATGGTGTTAAAATATCAACCTCTTGATTATTTAGAAGGCAAGGTCTTAAATGTCCAGTTGATGTAATTCTTAACCTATTGCATTGATGGCAAAAATGAGAGCTGACAGGTGATATAAAGCCAATCTCCCCTAAAGCTCCTTTTATTTTATAACGCTTTGCAGGCCCAGCCTCTAAGTTTGTACCTCCCACTGAATCGAGTTTTCCCATATTTTGCTCAATTCTTTCTCTGATTTCAGGTATAAGAACTTGTTGTGAAATATCGACTGCTGAATTTCCCATAGGCATATACTCAATAAATCGAACATGAAAAGGATATTTCAAAGAGAGGGCTGCCAAATCTTCAATCTCATCATAATTTATTCCTCTTAATATAACAGCATTTAGCTTCACAGGTGAAAGCCCCTTATCAAGAGCTGACATTATTCCCCTCCACACAGCGTTAAAATTGTCTCGCCCTGATATAAATGCGAACCTATCTGGTTTAAGAGTATCTAAACTTATATTTATCCTATTTACACCTGACTCTATGATTTCGTCTATGTTAGGCTCAAGGAGAACGCCGTTTGTAGTAATTGAAATATCTTTTATTCCATCAATCTTTGATAAGCCCTTTATAAAAGGCAAAACCCCTTTACGCATAAGGGGTTCGCCTCCTGTAACTCTTAATTTAGTAATTCCAACCTCAGAGGCACACTCTACAATTTTGTGTATCTCTTCGTATCTTGCAATTTTATCATGTTCTGTAAATCTCAATGCCTCTTTAGGTACACAATAGCGGCATGCAAGGTTGCATCTATCTGTAACTGAGATGCGAAGATAATTTATAATTCGGTTATCTGAATGAATAAATGGTTGTGTATGTGAATTCATCTGGTTTTAAATACTCTCAACTTCTTTCAAAGGTATATTTAACATTACTGAAATTTTCTCATTTGAATAATTTGCTGCATTATTGATGGATTATTAATGTTTCAGGAGTTAATTCTATTAAACGATAAGTTGCAAAAGAGTGATCTATTTCTTGAATATTATCTAAAAACAACTTTAGTAATTTGGTGTTTGAAATATTACCTGTCGCAACATAAAGCAATTTGAATGGCTTTCCTGAGATCAATATTGAATCAATAAAATCAGAGTCTTTTGAAATAACTACTCTCTGCTCTTTCAAAGAAACTGTATTAATATATCTGTCCTTTGTTCTATTTTGATCTGGAAGATCGAGAGTATGAACAGAATCATAGCCTATATTTTGTAGAGCCACAGATAATCTTTTTGGTAATTGAGCATCTATCAAATATTTCATGATGCTAATTTATAAATACTTTTTACGTTACTAAGTCTCGAAGCAAACACCAGACACGCCTTAATATCCTCTTTTACTAAGTCTTCGTAATCTTGGAGGATTTCATCAATATCCATATCACTGCTCAATAGTTCTAAAATCATCTCAACAGGATAACGAAGCCCTCTGATGCAAGGTTTTCCATGACATATTTCTGGATCAATTATGATTCTGTCCAATAAATTTTTCATATTGCACTTATCCATTAATTTAATATTTACAATTTTATATCCAATCGCAATATCTAATTGTTCTTGACAGCCTCAACCATCGCATTAACAAGTCCTGGTATTGTGTATTCTGTAGCAATAATATCGGGTTTAAAGCCTTCTGCTATTGCTGTATCAGCAGTTATGGGACCAATGCAGGCAACAGTTACGCCCTTCATAAGCTCAGAAAACTTATCCTCTGGCAGTAGAGCTTTAAAGTTCTTTACAGTTGATGAACTTGTAAAGGTAACAATATCAATATCGCTATTTTCATCATCACTGCTCTTTTCAAGAAGTTTTAAAAGCTCTTCTTTAGCATCTACAACTTGCTCTGTGATATATGTTGTAACTTCATCAATAATAGCACCCATTTTAGTAAGTTCCTCTGGAAGCACTGATCTTGCCTCTTTTGCCCGTGGCAGAAGAACTCTTTTACCTTTAATGTCTATCTCTTTGCCTTTAACGCCTTGACTATTTAAACCTTGAAAAGCATCAACAATTGACTCTGCTCTATAACTTTCAGGTAAAACATCGCAAATAATGCCATGACCTTGAAGTTCCTCTTTAGTAACAGGACCAATACAGGCAAATTTAAGATGCCCTAAAATTCTGACATCTTTGCCCATTTTAAACAAAGTATCAAAAAAGAACTTCACGCCATTTACGCTGGTAAATATAAGCCAATCGTAAGTTTTGATATTTTCAATTGCATTTTCAAGAGGTGAGTTATCAGAAGGTGGGATAACTTTAATTGTTGGAATCTCAATGCACGTTGCACCAAGTTCTGTAAGTGATGCAACTAAATCGCTTGCCTGTTCTCTTGCACGCGTTACTACAATACGTTTACCATGAAATGGACGTTTCTCAAACCACTGCATCTGTTCACGTAAAGAGACAACTTCACCAACAACAATTAGTGAGGGAGGTTTAAGTTTAGCTTCCATTACTTTTTGGACAATATTTGATAGAGTTCCGCTGACAGTCTGCTGTTTTGGAGTTGTTCCCCATCTAACTAAAGCAACTGGTGTATCTGGTGATTTCCCATTCTTTATCAATTGTTCACAAATATTTGGAAGATTTTTCACACCCATAAAAAATACAAGCGTGCTGCCACTCTTTGCGAGGGTATCCCATTTAATGCTACTCTCCTCTTTAAGTGGGTCTTCGTGTCCTGTAATGAGCGAAACTGACGAAGTATAATCTCTGTGAGTAAGGGGAATGCCTGCGTAAGCAGGGGCTGCAACTGCTGATGTAACGCCCGGGACAACTTCAAACTCAATACCAGCTTCAATAAGAGTCTCTGCCTCTTCTCCACCTCTGCCAAAAATAAAAGGATCTCCCCCTTTAAGCCTTGCTACCAACAATCCTTGCTTTCCCTTATCTGCAAGAAGCTCATTTATCTTATCTTGAGACATGGTGTGATCCCCACCTTTTTTTCCTACATAGATAATTTGAGCATCTTTTTTAGCGTATTTTAGTAATGCTGGGGCTGCAAGATAGTCATAGACAACAACATCAGCCTTTTTAATGCACTCCATTCCCTTGATTGTAATGAGTTGTGGGTCTCCTGGACCCGCACCAATAAGATATACTTTGCCTTTTTTAGGGTTCATTATTTTTTTATATCTCCGCAAAATGTATGGCTTTACGACTTAATGCCATGACATCTCCTATTTTAAACTTTCAAGTATTTTTTTTGCACCTTTACTAAGAAGCAGGTCAGCAAGCTCAATTCCAGCGTTTTTAGCAATGGTTGAGCACTCTTTAGGCTCTTTATTAATTAAATAGTTCAAACTCTCTTTTATTATGGTTGAGCCATCTTCAGAAGCAACTAACCCAGTTAAAGTTAATGATAAGCTGTTTGAGTTTTCTTTTTCTTGATTTTCAAACTTCCCAAAACACGCCACAGGTATATGACAACTTCCTTCCATTTTTTTCAAAAAAGCTCTCTCTGCTTCAACTGGAGTTCGTGTTGATAGAGCATCAAGTTTTGCCATAATATTGGAAATTAATAGATCGTGTTGATCGGATTGCTCATTAACCTGACGAGATTCAATACACAAAGCACCCTGCCCCACTGCTGGCACCATTATATTTTCATCAAGATATTGGGTTATTCTATCAGCCATTCCAAGCCTGATGAGACCAGCAGCAGCAAGAATAATTGCATCATATTCTCCATTATCCAATTTCCTAAGTCGTGTATCAAGATTACCCCGTATTGAAATGGGGATAATATCTGGTCGAACATGTTTTATTTGTGATGCGCGTCTTAAGCTGCTTGTGCCAATCCGCGAACCTGCTGGCAGCTCATGCAATAGAATGTTATCCCTTGATATAATAACGTCAAATGGATTTTCTCTTACTGGTATTGCACCAATAGTCAAACCCTTGGGCAAATCTGCTGGCATATCTTTCATGCTGTGAACTGCAATATCAATCTGTCCATCAAGAAGCTGCTGTTCAATCTCTTTAACAAAAAGCCCTTTACCACCGACCATTGATAGAGGCCTATCAGTTATCTGGTCTCCTGTAGTTTTTATCTTTACAATTTCAATTATGGGAATAGAAAGAGCATTGTTTACAACATTTTTAGTTGAATTATCTAAGCAGTTTATATTTGCACTATTTTCATTTAGTTCACTATCAATACAAGATAGTATTTTTTCAATCTCACATTTTACCCAATTTGCCTGCCACAATGCAAGCTGACTGCCTCTTGTGCCTATCTTAATTTTTTTTGTCATTGTTTTATTTACTTCCACAAGTCCCGCAACTTGTTGCTGAACATCCGCTGCATGACGTGCCAGCCGATGATTTTGTTTGAACAGCACCAGCAGCACCTGATGGTGTGATAGATATAAAACCACAAGCAGACATCAATTTATTAAGGTCATTACTGTGGCACGATGGACATGATGGAATATCGCTTCCAATCACCAATTTCTCAAAATTATTGCCGCAAGTTTTACATTTATATTCGTATATAGGCATA
>JADFXA010000041.1 GCA_015233755.1 Desulfamplus sp.
CAATAATATTAAATCTAATAGTATTGCTAAAAATGTAGTAGAATCAAGTTATCCATTAGGATTAAAGAGTGCACCTTTATGGGAACTTCTACCCAAAGAGATAAGCGTTGCAATTGCTGAAGGGTTAAAAGAATTTAGCCGTAAAATAAGGGGTTTTGAGACTGGTTTAATAATGGGACTTGAAAGCAAAACATCTTCGCCTATTTCAGTAGTTCGAGAAAAAAATTATTGTTGCAAAGGGTTTGATAATCTTTATATGGTAGGGGAGGGTAGTGGCCATGCAGGTGGTATTATCTCAAGTGGGGCAGATGGTATTAGGGCTGCTCTATCAATTATAGCGGAATATGAACATTGATTATTCCAAACTGTGCAAGGTCATAAGTTGAGTGTGCGGATAAAACATTAAACAGCTCAATTTATACCCTTTGAAGTATAAGAAATGGAGATAAATAGATTAATGGAATCAAAACCAATAAAATTACGTGATACTACTGAGGGCAAAATTCTCTTTATAGGCATCATTCTTACGATTTTGCTCATATTTATAATAGTTTACCATATAATATTAGACCCTAATAAAGCAAAAATATTAACGCTTGTATTTGTTGCACATGCTTTTGGAGGAAGAGCTGCTGGTGTTGGGCTATGCATTGTCAATAATTTGCACTTCTTCCCAACACTTATATATAATTTTTTTCTTGAGATACAGCTGCTGTGTGTAACTTACTCTATATTTGTTCTTTCAATAACAAATTACATAAAAATTCAATGGATTGTTCGTATTGCAAATCAGATGAGAAATAATGCTGACAAGCATAGAGATAAAATTAAAAAATATGGTTGGATAGGCGTATTTCTATTTGTATTGGCACCTTTACCAGCAACACAAGCAGCATTTGCAAATATCCCATCTCTTTTATAACGACTCATACCATTAACAGTATTAGTGTTTTCGTAGGCTGTTGATGGAACAATAACTCCACCCGGACACATACAAAAAGTATAGACTGGTAAACGTCCATCACCTCTTGAGGCAAGTCGATATTCAGCAGCTTTAACTCCAGGCAAAGATTTTTTACCCCATTGGGCAAGATTGATAAGCTCCTGCGGATGCTCAACGCGACAGCCTATAGCAAAATTTTTAGTTTTAAATTCTACCCCTTTTGCAATAAGCATACGGTATGTCTCGTAAGCAGAATGACCAGAGGCAACTATAAAGTGATCCGCCTCAATTTCATCACTAAACTTATCTTTATTATCAGAGGGGATTGAGCTAACAAAAGCTCCTACAACTTTTTTATTATTTACGCTGTTTTTATTATCATTATTGAGCTTAAAATCTTTGACCATTGTTTCAAATGCAATATTGCCGCCCATACTGATAAACGAATTTCTAAGTTTTTTAACTATCTGCTTCAGATTGTCGCTTCCAACATGAGGGTGTGCCATGTAAAGTATCTCTTCTGGTGCCCCTGCTTTAACATAACTTAAAAGAATAAACTCTTTTTCTTTACTTATATGCTTACTCCTTGAAGTAAGTTTTCCATCAGAAAAGGTACCAGCACCACCTTCGCCAAAAGCATAGTTTGTAATAGGATTAAATTTGCCTGTTGCTTCAAACTCTTTTATTGACGCTTCACGCTTATTAACTTTAGAACCTCTTTCAATTATGGTTGTATCAAAACCAGCTTTTTGCAATACATATGCAGCAAAAAAACCAGCAGGACCACTACCTACAACAATAACTTTCTTTCCTCTTCTGCGATATGGAATATTAAGATTATCTTTAAAGAGCTGATATTCAACATGGTGTGAGTTCTCAATTCCAGAGTTTGAATATACATTGTCAACTCCAACCCTGATTAACCAGTGAATATCGCTCTTTTTTCTTGCATCAAGGCTTTTATTTAAAATCTGAAATTGTATAGAGCCTTCTGCTTTTAACTCTTTTTTTATTGCCTCTTGTAACTCTTCATAACTGTAATTTGTGGGCATTTTTAATAGAACTTCACTATAACCCATATATTTTTAACCCCCTTCTAACGGAATATTTAAAACAAAAATTTTAAATATTGACAACTTATGTTAAATTATGAATGCTATTTTTCCAAATATTTGAGTCTATAGTATTAAACTCCACTCTCATTGATTAGGATATTCAAGATTATGTCAAGCAGCTCTTCTGACCACCCCGCAAATAGCGAATTTATAGATATTAACGCAATAAAATCAGATATTTCAAATATTTTCAATTCAAGTAAGTTTAAACCATTACTAATAGGTCTTACAGGCAGCATTGCAACAGGTAAGACAACTGTAGCACAAATGTTCATGCAATATTGCCAAGAGCTGCAAAATAGTTCAAATAAAGGTGATATAGAAAATACTCCTAACAGAGGAAATATAGTAGATATTATCGATTTTGATATTTTATCAAGAAAAGCGGTTGAACCAACAACAAAAGCTCTTGATGATATTGCAGCCTATTTTGGCTCTCAAATTCTTGATAACAAAGGTTTCTTAGATAGAAAAGCTCTCTCAAAAATCGTTTTTCAAGATTCTTTAAAAAAACAAGAGCTTGAGAAGATTGTTCATCCTGCAATATTTAGACTATTTTGCCAAGAGCTTAAGAGTATTTGTGAAAAAATAGATAATGAAAAAGCAGATAGTAAGATAAAAATTATTGCCATAGTCCCTCTTTTAATTGAAATGAACCTTCAAACTCTTTTTGATAAATTAATTGTTGTCTATAGCTCTTCTAAGGTTCAGCTTCAAAGGCTTATGAAAAGAGAAAGTATTGATAATAAAAGTGCACAAAATATGGTTAAATCCCAAATATCAATTGATGATAAGATAAAATACGCTGATTTTCTGATAAACAACTCCAATAATATTGAAGATACACGCAAGCAGGTGAAGGATGTATGGAAAAAACTTTAACCCCCTGAACTTTATAAAAAATTTCAGGATACGATATAAACTGCTATTTATATACTCTGCAACTTTTATTGTAATCATGGGGCTTACGAGTCTTATACTTTACTCTATTGTTAAATCAACTGTAGAGAAAAACATTGAAAGCGAGCTTCAAAACTCAACAAAAGCAATATTAAATAGTGTAAAAACAGCGGTCTCTGTATCAATTAAGAACCACATTCGTGCTACTGCAGAGAAAAATTACGATATTACTCAACATTTTTATAACCTCTATAAAAAAGGGGAGATTTCACTTGAAGAGGCAAAGAGAAGAGCGGTTGATATTATTTTATGCCAGAAAATAGGAATAACAGGCTATATCTGTATTCTTGATAGTAAGGGAAGAGTTCTAAAACACCCTAAAAAGACATTGGAGGGGTTAGATATATCTGATCATCAATTTGTAAAACAGATGATCACCATGAAAAGTGGTTATATTGAATATTATTGGAAAAACCCTGAAGATTCTTATCCTCTGCCTAAGGCTCTGTATATCAACTATTTTGAGCCTTGGGATTGGCTTATTACGGTCTCTTCATATCGAACAGAGTTTGAAAAACTTGTAAATATAAGTGATTTTAAAGAGAGCATTTTAAGCCAAAGATTTGGAAAGACTGGCTACTCTTATGTTATGGATATGAAGGGTAACGTTATTATTCATCCAGAGCTTGAGGGTATAAATGTATTTTCAGATAAAAGATTCTCTTCAAGTTTTTATCAGCAGATGCTAAAAATAAAGAATGGTAAGCTTATCTATGAATGGAAAAATCCAAATGATGAAAATTTTAGAAAAAAACTTGTTATATTTAATATAATTCCCGAATATGAGTGGATTGTTGCATCTGCAAGCTATCTTGATGAGTTTCTAAATCCTTTAAAAATTATCCGTAATATCATAATTGTTATGGGTTTTGCATCTCTTCTTATCTTTATTCCAGTTACTTTTATGTTAAGTTCTACAATCACAAAACCTTTACGCGAACTTACAAGCCGCTTTAACCAAGAGATTAACGATGATTTTTCAGATCGTCTTGTCAATATGCACTCAGATGACGAAGTTGGTCAACTCGCCTTTTATTACAATACATTTATGGAGAAGCTCGAAAAATATAACAAAACTCTTCAAGCTGAAATAGATGAGAGAAAACTTGCTCAAGAGGCTCTTGAGCTTAGTGAAGAGAAATATCGTTCTGTAATGGAGGCAACCCCTGATCCAATTATTGTTTATGATATGGACGGTAGAATATCTTATTTAAACCCAGCTTTTACCCGTGTCTTTGGCTACACATTTGAAGAGAGTGTTGGCTATAAAATAGATAATTTTGTCCCTGAAGAGCATTGGCAAGAGACAATGAATGCCATTGAGATGGTTCTAAAAGGAGAGCCTGTTTCAATTACAGAGACCAGAAGACGGGCAAAATATGGTAAGCTGATTGATGTGAGTATAAGGGGATCGGTCTATAGAGATAAATATGGAAAACCTGTGGGCAGTGTTGTTGCGCATCGCGATATATCTGAGGTGAAATTTCTTGAAAAGAGCATCATGGAGACAGGAGAGAGAGAACGTCAAAAAATTGGAAATGATCTGCATGATGATCTTTGTCCTCACCTTATAGGGATCGAGGGTCTAACTAAAGTATTAAAACGTAAAGTGCAAGACTACTCTTACGATGTTGGCTCGTTATCTGATAAAATAATAGAGCTTATAAAAGAGGCAATTGCAAAGACTCGACGTTTAGCAAGAGGTCTTTGTCCTGCTTATTTTGATTATGGCCTTGAATCTTCATTACGAGAACTTACAACAAATATAAAACTTTTGCATCAGGTAGATTGCATACTTGAATGCAGGGAGACAATTGATATTCATAATCCAATGATTGTAATAAATCTCTACCATATTGTTGGAGAGGCTGTTCAGAATGCTATAAGACATGGAAGGGCAACTCAAATTATTATTACGCTTAATATTGAAGATAGTAACCTAAATCTCTCTATTAGTGATAATGGAGTTGGAATGGATAGCGTAATGGAGACAAAAGGAATGGGCATAAGGATTATGACATACAGGGCAAAACTTGTTGGAGGCTCATTTTCTATCCAATCAGATGGAGTTGGTAATGGAACTTCAGTTATTTTAACTCTTCCGCCAGATAGTTATAACTCATATAAAAATAACCAATTATAATTTTAATAGAGATTTACATAAAATGAAAAAGATTAATAAATCTAATTGGCAAGAACATCTAATTCCGCCTGAAACCGTTTTAACCAAGATTAAACCTGGAATGACAGTTTTCATAGGAACGGGACCCGCATCACCTCGAACTATTATGAAAGTATTGCTTAACGCTGACATCCATAATATTAGAGATATTGAGTTTGTTCAGTTAACAATTCTTGGGGATATTGTTCTATCTGCTGAAAAACTAAATGCTCCAAATTATCGTGTTAAAACTTTTTTTTCAGGTTTTGTTGCATCTCACACAATAGCTTCTGGTCTTGTTGATTTAATTCCTGCATACTCATCTGAAATTCCAAAGATAATAAGATCAAGAAAAATCCCAATTGATGTTGCTATTGTCCAGATTACACCACCAAATGAGGCTGGATATTGCAGCCTTGGTGTTGCTGTAGATGTGGCAAAAGAGGCAATGGAACAAGCATCTTTAGTTATTGGTGAGATAAATACTGAGATGCCTTTTACATTTGGCGATACTTTTGTGTCAACAGACGATTTTGATCTATTAGTACAATCAACCAAAGCCCCAATAACTTACGAGCCTACTGCTGCATACGCGCAGATGGAAAAAGTAGCATCTAATGTAGCGTCAATCATAAAAGATGGAGATTGCCTATCATTTTCTCACGGGGCTTTGTTCGATTCTTTAGTGCCTCATCTTATCTCTAAAAAAGATTTAGGAATTCACTCTCTATACTTTACAGATGCTCTTGCAACTCTTGTTAAGAGCGGAGCTGTAACAAACTCTAAAAAATCACCATTTAGAGGCAAATCTCTTACCTCTTATGCCATTGGTTCCAAAGCTCTTATGAAGTGGCTTGATCGAAATCCATTAGTTGAATTTCAAGGAATTGATTGGGTCTGTAATCCTCAGTTAATAGGGCAGAATCCTCAGTTTGTTGCTTTATACGAGGCAAGAAAAGTTGATCTATTAGGCAGTATTGCTTTTCCTTTACAAGGTGCTGTTGTAACAGGACCTGGTGAAGTTGTTGACTTTCTTAAAGGGGCGGAAGCATCTCAAGATGGCTGTATTATAATTGCTCTTCCAAGTAGAAATATGAGGGGCGAATCAAATATATTACCAGCTTTGATGGATTACCCAAACCAGCTAAGAATGAGAGAGTCTGTCCATATAATTGTAACTGAATATGGTGTTGCCAATCTTAAATGGAAAACTCTTCGTGAACGTTCGCAATCACTTATCGACATTGCCCACCCTGATGACAGAGAATATCTGATGGAACAGGCAAGAAACAAGAAATTTATCTATCAAAATCAAATTTTTAGCAACATATCTGCCCATCTCTATCCTGCACACATCTCTGAAAAACAGACATTTAAAGGTGGGGTTACAGTCCGTTTCAGGGCGATAAAACCTTCAGATGAAGAGTCTATGAGGCGTTTTTTCTATCGCTGTTCTGACGAAATTATCTTTTATAGGTTTTTTTACTCAATTAAAACAATGTCTCACGACAAGATGCAAGAGTATGTAAATATAGATTACAGCAAAGAGATTTCAATTGTTGGTTTGATAGGAAATGCCGAAGATGAACAGATAATTGCAGAGGCAAGATTTGTAAAAGATGAACGAACAAGTTACGGAGATGTTGCATTTTTAATTGAAGGGGCTTATCAAGGAATTGGTATTGGCAGCTATATGCTTAATCTTCTTATAAGTCTTGCAAGGGAACAGGAGATAAAAGGTTTTTCTGCAGAGGTTATTTCAGATAACCAGCCAATGATAAAAGTTTTTGAAAAGGCAAAATTACCATTAGATGCACGTCTTGAAAACGGAGTTTATAAACTTAAAATGCACTTTAACCCAAAAGGAAAGTGTTAATGTGTATTATAAACAATACACATTAATTATAATAATAGAGGCAATACCATGGATGATGACGCAAATCTTCAGGAAATAGATAATATAAAAAATAGTGGGCAGAAACAAAAACGCTCTAATAATATTGGGCAAGATACTATTAATATCCCACAATCTCCTCTGCCTACCCACTATGTTGCTATAGGAGCTTCAGCAGGTGGTCTTGAAGCACTTGAGAAATTCTTTATGAATATGCCTGCACAATCAACACTTGGGTTTATTGTGATTCAACATCTATCACCTGATTACAAGAGCCTGATGGTGGAAATCCTCTCTAAACGAACTCCAATGGAGGTGTTTCGTGCCGAAGATGGTTTAACCGTTAATGCTGGCTGTATCTACTTAATCCCACCTAAAAAAAATCTCACTATCTTTCACGGAAAGTTGATATTAAGCGAACAAGATCACTCACGCGGGCTTAATTTGCCAATTGATATTTTTTTCAGATCACTTGCAGAAGATCAGGCTGAAAAAGCTGTTGGAATTATTCTGTCAGGCACAGGAAGCGATGGAATGCGTGGTGTTAGAGCAATAAAAGAGTGTGGCGGCATGGTCATGGTGCAAAGCGAAGAGACTGCAAAGTTTGATGGAATGCCAAGAGCTGCTATCTCAACGGGGTTGAGTGATTTTGTTCTTCCACCAGAAGAGATGCCGATACAGCTTCTTGCATTTATCAAACACCCTTATATGGCTGACATAACAAGAAGTGATAAGTTAATCAGCGAAGATAATGGAATTACCAAAATTTTTGCCTTGATACGTGAAAAGTGTAAAATTGACTTTACTTATTATAAGCCGGCAACTGTGATGCGCAGGGTTGAGCGACGAATGATGGTCAACCAGATGGAGAATTTAAGCGATTATGTCAAATATTTAACAACCCACTCTGGTGAAGTTGATACACTATACCGCGAGCTATTAATTGGTGTAACTAACTTTTTCAGAGACCCTCATATTTTTGAAGCACTCGGCAATAGTTGGCTGCCACATCTTCTTGAAGAGCATAAAAACCGTGAATTTCGTGTCTGGGTAGCCGGCGGCTCAACTGGTGAGGAGGCGTACAGCCTTGCTATTTTAATTAAAGAGTGCATGGAGACACTTAAAGTATCTCACGACATTAAAATTTTTGTTACAGATATTGACCGTAATGCTATTTTATTTGCTCAAGCTGGAACTTACCACGAGAGCATCGCAGCAGATATTCACCCCAAATATCTATCAAAATATTTTTTCAAAAAAGATGACACCTTTCAAATATCTCGAAGCATCAGAGAGATGGTTGTATTTGCACAGCATAACCTTATAAAAGACCCTCCGTTTACAAAGATTGATCTTATTAGCTGCCGCAATCTTCTTATCTATTTTCAGCCGATACTTCAAAAAAAGGTTTTAGAATTTTTTAGCTTCTCTTTAAATCCAAATGGAATTCTACTTCTTGGAAGCAGTGAAACAACAGGAGAGATGTCCGACTACTTTACCCCGCTTGACAGCAGGTTTAGAATTTATCAATCAAGACGACCATTTAGTAAAGTTGCCCATACACTTACAACGGATAATCCCCTGACAAGAACATACAGACACAGGCAAAGCACATACATATCACCTTATGGTGCTTTGCCTTCTGCTACAAGGCTTCTTGAAACAGAACGAATTATGGAGAGTTTTTTAGCTTTGCTCTCTAAAGAGTATGTTCCACTTGCCTTGATTGTTAATGAACAGATGGAGGTTGTGCATGTTCTTGGAAAAACTGATGGGTTGTTCAAAGTGCCTCAAGGGGCTGTTTTAAATGACATCTCAAAAATGGCGGCAGAAGAGCTTGCGGTTCCCATTTTTACAGGAATTCAAAAGGTTTTTAGGACTGGAAAAGAGCTTCGTTACAGCAATATTGTAGTTGGAAATCTGGGGCGTGTGGGCGGAGAACTCTCTCTTTCTGATAAAGGAGATGGAGAACTACCAATTGTACAATCCTCTCGACAGACGGTTACACTCATCATAAAGCCCATGTTTGCAAAAAATATCTCTGAATCTCTTGTTGTTGTGTTTGTTGAAAAGATGAAAACAGAGGTAATTTCTGAAAAACAAGGAGAGAGTTTATCTTATGATCTTAGTGAGCAAACCCTACAGCACATAAATGATCTTAAGCAGGAGCTGCAGTTTACCCGTGAAAGCCTCCAAGCAACAGTTGAGGAACTTGAGACCTCAAATGAAGAGTTACAAGCTACAAACGAAGAGCTTCTTGCAAGCAATGAGGAGCTTCAATCTACAAATCAAGAGCTGCAATCTACAAACGAAGAGCTGCATACTGTAAATGTTGAGTATCAAAACAAGATTATAGAGCTTACCCAACTTAATAATGACGTGAACAATCTACTTTCAAGCAGCCACATAGGAGAACTTATCCTTGATGAAAACTTTGAAATAAGACGTTTTTCGTCTCATATTACAAGAATATTTAGAATTTTAGACTCTGATATTGGAAGACCTCTATCCCATCTAAACCACAATTTAAAAGATGAAGAGCCAATGGTGCTTGTTGAGAGAGTTATAAAAAACAACATAAAGATTGAAAAAGAGGTTTTAACAAGAGATGGCAACCACTATTTAATGAGAATAATTCCATATCAGACAGGACCTAACCATTACGCTGGTGCTATTTTAAGTTTTGTTGATATAAACCCTGTCAAAAAAGCCAAATCTGCTCTAAAAGAGAGGGAAGAGATGTATCGCACCTTGTTTGAAACAATGACACCCGGTGTTGTTTATCAAGATAGTTATGGGAAAATAATATCAGCTAATCCTTCTGCTGAAAAACTCTTAGGTTTAACTTTTGATCAACTGAGTGAAAGAACATCAATGGATCCAAGATGGCAGACAATTAGAGAAGATGGGACTCCTGTTTCAGGAGAAGAACACCCATCTATGATTGCTTTAGCAACTGGCAAGAGGGTAAATAATGTGATATTAGGTGTTTATAACCCTCTTGAGGATACGACAAAATGGCTTAATGTATCGGCAATTCCTCTTTATAGAGAAGAGGAAGATAGACCTTATCAAGTTTATGCTACGTTTGATGATATTTCAGAGCTTGTTGAGATCAAGAAAAAGATGAAGCAGATTAAAAACTTTTAACCTAACAGCTCCAAATTATAAATTAACTGATGTGAAAGGAATAAGAAACGGCCATGATAAACAAAAATGATTTTCAAAATATAATTTCCATATCAAATAAGAAAGCTCTTGAGTGGAACATGGCTCAAAAAAGAATTGAAGATATTTTTGCAAAGCTCTCAAGCGGTTATGAATGTTCACCAGATCATATTAAAAATGAGCTTGAAAGTGAGCTTCGTATAATGTGGTCTGATCTTGAGACATATAAAATAGAGCTTGAGATGCAAAATGATGAACTTATGCGGGCTTTCAAAGATGCAGAAAGTGTCAGAAAAGATTATGTTGAGCTGTTTAACTCTTCTCCAGTTGGCTACATTATTTTGAACAGCAGCGCTATCATACTTAATGCAAACCAAACATTTGCAGATATGGTAAGAAGAGAGCTTACCGAAATTTATCAAAAGCCTTTTCAAAATTTCATTGCAGAGAAAGATGTATCTGATTTTTTATCAAGATTTAAATCATATTTCAGAAATCCGCTAAAAAAGTTTTTTGAGCTTAATCTAAATGATAGCAGACACAATTCAATAATTGTGAGGCTTGAAGGAATAAGAAAACATCTTTCAGGGTTTGCAAAGAAAGAGCAAGAAGAATATAGCAACATAGATAATAAGGAAATAGATAATAAACTCGAAGAGAGTAAAGAGGAAGTTCTACTTATCAGCGTAAGCGATATAACACTTATTAAACAGGCAGAAGAAGAAAAAGAGACTCTTAAAAATTTACTTCTTCATGCACGTAAAATGGAAGCAATTGGAACACTTGCTGCTGGAATTGCCCATGATTTCAATAATATACTCTTTCCTATACTTGGTTTTGGAGAGATGCTCAAAGATGAAATTTCGCAGATTCAAACTATTGGTGATCTCAAAAAACGAGATGATATGGTAGATATGCTTGACAGCATTATTACTAATACCATCAGGGCAAAAACTTTAGTAACACAAATTCTTGCATTTAGTAAAGATACATCAACTGCATTAGGACCTCTCCACCTTAATATGATTTTAATGCAGGTTATAGTCTCTTTACGCTCTCTTCTTCCAGCTAATATAAAACTTGTCGATAATATTGATAATGCATGCAATATGATAATGGCAGATGCTGAGAAGATACAGATAATTATTATGAATCTTATCACAAATGCTATTGAATCAATGGATGTAGTTGGAGGAACACTTAGCATTACGCTGAAAGAAGACTATTTTAAAGAGAGTTGTCTATATACAGGGGCATCTGTAAATGGCAGATATGTATGTCTGAGCATAAAAGATACTGGACATGGCATTGAAACAGAGCATTTATCAAGGATATTTGATCCATATTTTTCAACAAGATCAAAATTTAAAAGTGGTGGACTCGGACTCTCTCTTGTGCATGGTATTGTCAGCAGCCATAAGGGAGTTATAACTGTAAAAAGTGAGCCAAATAAAGGCAGTGAGTTTAGAATCTTTTTCCCATGTTATCTATCTTCCGCAGAAGAAGAGCAGTGCTTAACAAAAAGAGAGCTTCCTGTAGGAAATGAAACGATATTAGTAATAGATGATCAAATAGCGATTACAAAACTTCTCTCAACTATGCTGCAACGGCTTGGCTACAAAGTACTTACATACAATGATCCAAAAGCTGCTCTTGATTTCATTAAGCAGAATCAAAAATCTTTTGATCTCATTTTAACAGATATGACCATGCCAGAGATGACAGGTGATGAGGTAGCTCGTAAAGCCATGAGTATAGAGCCTAAAATACCTATACTTATATTAACAGGATATAGTGAAAAGTTATCTTCTGAAGAGGCATCAAAGATGGGCGTAAAAGGTTACTTGATGAAACCAATATCGCTTGCTGATCTTGCGATTGCTGTACGTGGGGCTTTAGATGGTTTTTAAGCTTATCTTCCTAAACTAAAGCTGAAGGAGTTTAACCAATTCTATTTTTTAAAATATTTTCTCACAATTTTTATAGCCGAGCGATGAACCGCACGGCTATATTTATTTCAGGGCATTACTATTTGCCAAACGAACATTTTGGGAATGTGCAGCTTTTACATCCAAGACAAAGCCCTCCATGTCCAGTAGCAGCAATCTCTTTTCTTGTAATTTTGCTGCCGGCAAGAACTCTTGGATATATCAGGTCAAACATTGTTACAGGTGCAAAAAGAGCGCAAGCTGGAATCCCAAGAATAGGGATATTGTTAATGTATGCTATCATAAACATTGAGCCGGGTAACACAGGTGTGCCATAAACCATATCTTTTGCTCCTGCACGCTGCAAAGCAAAACGAGTTCGATCGTCAGGATCAACTGACATTCCACCCGTGGTAAGCAAGATATTTGCCCCTCTTTCCAATAAGTTAAGAGCAGCTTCGGCTATCATAGCCTCATCATCAGGAAGAAT
>JADFXA010000042.1 GCA_015233755.1 Desulfamplus sp.
TGGGTATTTTTGATTCTGGTGTAGGTGGGCTATCTGTGCTTAGGGAGATTCGTAAACATCTCCCTTCTGAAAATCTAATTTATGTTGCTGACTCAGGATACGCCCCTTATGGCAATCGTTCAGCTGCTTTTATTGAAAATCGTGCAACTGCAATTACCCGTTTCCTCCTTGACTCAAGTGTAAAAGCTATTGTTGTTGCCTGCAACACGGTTACGGTGGTTGCGATAAATAGACTTCGCTCATGGTGTCCCGTTCCAATAATAGCAATGGAGCCAGCAATAAAACCAGCAGCAAATACAACAAAATCAGGAGTTATTGGAGTGCTTGCAACAACTCAAACTATTGCAAGTCCAAGTGTATCAAAACTTTGTGCTATGTATGGCAACAATGTTGAAGTGCTTTTACAACCATGCCCCGGTCTTGTTGAGCAGGTAGAACAGGCAGAGCTTACAACTTTATCAACACGTTCAATGATCTCTGACTATGTCTCCCCATTACTTAGTAAGGGCGCCGACACAATTGTGTTAGGTTGCACACACTATCCATTTCTTGGGCAGATGATACAAGATGTTGCAGGGCCAGATGTTATAATAATTGATCCCGCAGCTCCAGTAGCAAGAGAACTCTCTCGTCAACTTAGTAATCGCCAACTTAAAGCTCTCTCAAATTATTTAGGCAGTGAAAAATTTTTCACAACTGGTTCTGTTAGACATGCACAGTGGGTAACATCAAAACTTTGGGGAAAAGATGTTGAAGTTCAGGAATTGCCTAAAAAATACTCCAAGTTTACAAGCTGTTTACCACAATACGAAACTTATATTTAATTTCTATTTTTTATAGTTATTTAGCAATAAATATAAATTGTCCAACTCTAAAATTAGGTGGCTTAAATGAAAATAAAATTCTTTGCAATTGGTGGTACTATTGACAAGGTCTATTTTGATGCACTAAGTAATTACCAGGTAGGTCCTCCTGGAATTGAAAATATTATAAAAGAGGCAAGAGTAAATTTTGATTATGAAGTTGTATCTCTTCTGAAAAAAGACTCTCTTGATATGACAAACGAAGATCGAAATATGATATATGAGGCTCTATTAAAAGAAGAGAGCAAACATATTGTCATTACACACGGAACAGATACCATGATTGAAACAGCCATGGTTCTAAAAGCAATTGAAGGAAAGGTGATTGTACTTACTGGTGCTATGGAACCAGCCTGTTTTAAGTCAAGTGATGCCTCATTTAATCTTGGCAGTGCAGTAGCTGCGGTTCAAACGCTTTCACCCGGTGTATATATTGCAATAAACGGAAGAGTATTTGATCCTGCAACTGTAAGAAAAGATAGAGATTTAAAACAGTTCACAGAGAAAATATAGCACTCTAAAATTGAGTTAACCCCAATATTGATAGAATTTTGACATAAGAGATGACATACAAACAAAGTATTAATCAGAAAAAGAGTTTTAGAAAAAAATCTGCTCCAATAAAAACAGATAAAAAAGTTAATATAGCTGATGCTGCAATAAATTACCTGCCTCTTAATGCTGTTGTTGCAAATAGAAATGGCGATATATTTGAGCTTGAAGATTATGGAGCTGTCGGTATGGGAGGAGGCTCTGAGCCGATCCTTTTAACACGAGGTCAGTCAGTTGAGATGCCTTATGGAAGCGAACTTATGATGCTGCCTTACGCTAAACCTATTGTGTTTAGTTTTGATAAAGGTATATTTGAAGTATTGCATGAGAATCCATATCAGTTAGATGAAGAGATATTCCCAGTTGCTATATTTAACTCACCAGGCTATGTGAATCGCTACTTTTGTGCCTATGAACATTGCGAAAAAGATTACCTTCTCCCACTGTTTTCTTACGGGGCGTGTGGCTGGGATAGCTATAATGTAGATAATGGTAATTTTATGTCTGCTGCAATATGCGTTGATACTGAGCCTCGTCAAGATTTAAGGCTTATGCCTCACGATAGTATTGTTGCAGGTGTCCAAGAGATGAAGAGCAAATACCCAAATAACCGATTAATGCGTCATCTTGAAAAATGTGCTTTAACTTATGGTTGTCCAGCAGCAAAGAATTTTTTTTTGGGTAGATATGAAGCACCAATACCAACATCAAAAGCTTGTAATGCTAACTGTCTTGGTTGTATATCTCTTCAGATTGAAAACAACCTTATGGCGTGCCAGGATAGAATATCTTTTATCCCAGAACCTTTAGAGATTGCACAGATAGCTTTAGAGCATCTGCCAAAAGTGAAAAACAGCGTTGCAAGTTTTGGGCAAGGGTGCGAGGGAGATCCATTGACTGCGTTTCATGTGATTGAGCCAGCTATTAGATTGATACGAGAAAAAATAGATATTGGAACAGTTAATATGAACACAAATGGTGGTATGACTGGTAAGCTATCAAAACTATTTGATGCTGGTCTTGATTCTGTCCGAATAAGTATGAACTCTGTAAGAGATAAATGTTATAGTGCTTATTTTCGACCTAAAACTTACACATACAGTGACGTTATAAAAAGTATTGAGGTTGCAAATCAAAAAAAGAAATTTGTCTCTATTAACTATCTTAATTGTCCGGGTGTTACTGATTCAGAATTGGAGTTTAAAGCACTTAAAGAGTTTTTAAGTCGCTATCATGTTGATATGATTCAATGGAGAAATATGAATTACGATCCTTTAAGTTATTTTAGAATAATGGAGCAGGCTGGTGGAAAAAGTTATCCACTTGGTATGGAGATTATTATAAGAGAACTTGAAACAGATTTCCCTAAGCTAAGACACGGATACTTTAATCCATCAATAAATTAAAGAAAGTGGTACACTATAAGAAACAGGAAAATTGGCAAAGATACTGTTTGCAAAAAAATATTGATAGAGGACGTAAACAGTGTTTTTTTAAAGGTTGCAACAAAACAATTAATTATGGTATTAAAATTTTATTATGAAACAGTATGTAATAGATGGGCTAAGCCCCTATGATTATGAAAGATTAAAGAAGTATTGCGATGATAACTTTGGTGAAGCATCTTTAGGGTCAATCTACTGGGTTGAAATTGACGAGACTATTCTCAACCCCATCCAAAAAGAGCACACAGATTGTCAGCCATATTATTTTGCACTTGAACTTGAAGAGCAGCGTCTCTCCTCTGAGTTTCTAATTAGAATTAAAAAGCATATTAAATGTGATTGTATGGGTTATGCTGATAAGCAACAGATGCTGTGGTTTATAGAAAAAGTAGATCAAATATTGGCTACTCTTGATATAACTATATAAGGCTTTTTATTTACTTTGGAGAACGATTTAGAAGTCATGCTAAAAATAATACCCCTTGGCGGATTGGGTGAAATTGGTCTTAATATGATGGTTGTAGAGTATGAAGAGACCATATTTATTATTGATGCAGGGCTTATGTTCCCCGAAGATTATATGCTCGGAGTTGATATTGTTATCCCAGACATGGAATATTTGCGAGAAAACAGGGATAAAGTTAAAGCTATTATTCTTACCCATGCCCATGAAGACCACATTGGAGCAATAACATATTTACTCCGCGAAATCTCTGTTCCTGTATATGCCACCGCATTTACCTTACGTTTAGTCAAAAATAAACTTCAAGAGTTTGATCTCCACAATAACGCCCTCCTTAAACAGGTCTCCCCCGGAGAGAGTATCACAATTGGACATTTTTCAATTGAGTTTATAAGAGTTAGCCACAGCACTGTTGATGGCGTTGCTCTTGCAATACAAACACCAGTTGGTCTTATTATCCACACAGGTGATTTTAAAATAAATCACTGTTTTGAAGAGTCTAATATTACAGATATATCTCGTTTTGCCCGTCTTGGTGAAGAGGGGGTTTTAGCTCTTTTATCTGATTCAACTAATGTTGAACGTGAAGGATATACAGATTCAGATCAAAAGGTTGGAGAAGCACTTGCTACTGTCGTATCAGAAAGCGATGGCAGAGTTATTGTTGCACTTTTTGCATCAAATATCTTTAGAATACAGCAGATTATCAATATTGCGATAAATACGAGACGCAAAGTTGTATTTAATGGCAGAAGCATTGAGCAGACAGTTGTAGCAGCACGTGAACTTGGATATATCACCTATCCAGATAGCTTGATAATTGATGTGAAAAAAGTCAACTCTTTTCAGGACTCAGAGGTTCTTATCATTACGACAGGCAGCCAAGGAGAACCAATGTCTGCATTGGCTCGTATGGCAACAGGGTTCCATAAACAGGTGAATATTAGAAAAGGGGACAGCGTTATTTTATCCTCTAAATCAATTCCGGGAAATGAAAAGGCAATATCTAATATTATAAATAACTTATATAGAAGAGGTGCAAGAGTTGTTTATGACAAGATTGCCCCTGTTCATGTTTCAGGTCATGCTTGTCAAGAAGAGTTAAAACTGATGATAAGCCTAACCCGACCTAAATATTTTATCCCAATACATGGAGAGTATCGCCACTTAGTTACACACGCACGTCTTGCTGAAAAATTGGGTATTCCGAGAAAAAACGTTATTTTAGCTGAAGATGGTAATGTTGTCTCTTTTGAGAAGGGGCATCCAGAGACAGAACAGGTGGATACTATTGTTGATAAACCCGGAAATAAATGCAAATTTTTGAATAAAAATAGAGATTTAAATAATAAAATTGATAAAAAAGATAATAAAGTAGTTTCTAAAGTTGAACAAATTGAAAAGATAGTTGATGAGATAGTTGTTGGCAAAATCTCAGGAAGCGTGAATAGCGGCAGGATTTTAATTGATGGCAAAGGTATAGGTGACGTTGGCAGAAGCGTTCTTAAAGAGAGAAGAAATCTCTCTGAAGATGGCCTTGTTGTGGTCTCAATGATAATTGATGAGGAGACTGGAATTGTCCTTTATGGACCTGAACTTATCTCTAAGGGCTTTGTATTTGGAGCAGAGACTGGCTACCTTGTTGATGATGCCCAATGTGTAATTCTTGAAATTGTTGAGGAGATTGAAGTCGGTGCTGAATCAAGAGTTGATCAGATTAGATCACGCCTTCAAAAAGCTCTTAAGCAATATTTCTTCTTTACAATTAGAAGAAGACCAGTAATTGTGCCTATTATTATTGAAGTCTAAAACGTTAATGACTAACAATTTGTCAATTTAGTATCAATAAAAAAAATTAACCAAAATCCTGTTTGTCAAATCAAATTTATATCAGGTCTATATTGAAGAATATTTACGTTTATAAAAGATGAAAAAAGAGCTTATAGCCATACTTATCTTATTCTTTGTGGTTCTTACATCGTTAAGTCTTCTCTCCTATTCCCCACTTGATCCATCAATTAACCATCAATCATTTTCATCAGAAAATATTCATAATATTTTTGGAGTAGTAGGCTCACATCTATCTGGAATACTTGTTGATCTCTTTGGAGTTGCATCTTTATGGTTTCCTCTATCTTTGTTTTTAGCTGCTCTATCTTATCTAAGGGGTAGAAATTTCAAAGAAATTGCTATTTCAACAACTGGTTTTATTATTATTATGCTATCCATATCTGGGATATTGCCTATTATAAAAGCAAATGTCTTTATTAGTGGTGGGATGGTTAACTCCGGAGGATTTACTGGCGTAGCTATTTCAAAATTTTTACTGGAATATACCAATAGATACGGTGCTGTTATTATACTTATTTTTTTTATATTTGCAGGTGTAGTAGTTGCTACTGGTATCTCTGCATATTCTCTATTTTTAATTATCCGCAATTTTATATTAATCGTATTAAAATTTATAGGGTTAAAAATATTGCAGACTTACACCCTTGCTATGCACATTTTTAGAAAAATAAAAGATAATGATAATTTAAATAGTGAAAAATTTAATACCTTAATTAAAACTTTTTTAAAGAGAGTTGATATTAATAAGCTGAACAATTTTAGACTTGATTTAAAAACACTCTCTTTTAAAAAGGATTTGTCAGATGCAGATTTTATGACTGAACTAACAAATAGAAATGGACAATCAACAACAGAGATTCCAAAATCCTCGAGGGACACTATAAACTCAGAAATTGAGTCGGAACAATTAACAATAAACAGGTTTGAACCATCAACAAAATATACAGAAGTATTAAGCCCAAATCCCAAAATAAAATCCCCAAGAGTTAAAGAGACGACTCAACTCTCTAAATTAGAAGATTCTTTAGAAGACAATCGCTATTTTGTTGATGAAAAGCAAAGTGATTTTATACTTCCCCCCTTATCTCTTCTAAATGAGAGTACAAAACACAATAACAAAACAGATATGGCTCTACTAAAACAAAAAGGGGAGATAGTTGAAAACAAACTTAAGGATTTTGGTGTAAAAGGTGAAATTGTAGATATTTTACCAGGACCTGTAATTACAACATTTGAATATCGACCTGCTTCAGGAGTTAAAATAAGCAAAATTGTCAATTTAACCGATGATTTAGCCTTAGCATTAAGTGCATTAAGTATCCGTATTGTTGCACCAATTCCAGGAAAAGATGTTGTTGGAATTGAGATCCCCAATGATAAGCGTGAAATTGTTGTCTTAAAAGAGCTTTTGTCGTCAAATGAGTTCTTAAAATCAGAATCACGCCTCACCCTTGCTCTTGGTAGAGACATTGTTGGGAATCCTGTATCAGCAATAATGGATTCTATGCCTCATCTTTTAATTGCTGGAGCTACTGGTACGGGTAAGAGTGTTGGGCTAAACTCAATTATTATAAGCCTTTTATATAAGTCAAAGCCAGATGAGGTAAAATTTATAATGGTTGATCCAAAGCGTATAGAACTCTCTGTATATGATGATATTCCCCATTTGATTTCACCTGTGGTCACAGATATGAAAAAGGCGACAAATGCCCTTTTCTGGGCAGTTAAAGAGATGGATAGACGCTATGAACTCTTAGCTCAAAATGGTGTTCGTAATCTTTTACAATATAATAAAATGGTTGAGCAAAAAGCAAATTTATTAGTAGACAGCACTCTCGATAACGTCAATAGTAATGCTAATATCGATAAACTACCATATATTGTTGTGATTGTAGATGAATTTGCCGATCTTATGATGGTTGCGTCCCGTGATGTAGAGTCTGCTTTAATACGTCTTGCTCAAATGGCACGAGCTGCTGGTATCCATCTTATTTTAGCAACCCAGAGACCTTCTGTTGATGTGCTTACAGGAATTATTAAAGCAAATTTTCCGACAAGAGTATCATTCCAAGTCTCTTCTAAAATAGACTCAAGAACAATCCTTGATACTAATGGTGCAGAGAGGTTGTTGGGGAATGGAGATATGCTCTTTTTGCCTCCGGGAACAGGCAGGCTTCAACGTATTCAAGGTGCATATATATCTGAAGAGGAAATATCTCGAGTTACCTCATTTCTAAAAAGACAGCAAAAACCTGAATATGTCGAAGAGATAACGGAGAGGCCAGATGGCGATGATGATACAGAAAATAATGCAGAAAATTTATATGATGAAAAATATGATGAGGCATTAGCCCTTGTTCTAAAGACAAGACAAGCATCAATATCAAGTGTCCAGCGTCATTTAAGAATAGGGTATAACAGGGCTGCAAGAATTATTGAAACTATGGAAAAAGAGGGGGTTGTAGGACAACAAGATGGTTCAAAACCAAGGGAGATACTTATAAAGAGCTATGAATCTTGATAAACATTAGCTCTCTATTCGTAAAAAGACAGTAGTTATTTAGAAGATATTGATTGACTGATAATCTTTAAACCCTCAAGAGTCAAAGCATTATCAACCAATTCAATTGACTCTGAAAGATCAGCAATAAGAGTAGCAAGTCCACCAGTTGCTATAACCATAGGCTCTGAGCTGCTTATCATTGGATTACTCATCATCTCTTTTTTCATTCGTTGAACCATACCATCTACAAGTGCT
Organism: Desulfamplus sp.; assembly: GCA_015233755.1. Classification (GTDB taxonomy): domain Bacteria; phylum Desulfobacterota; class Desulfobacteria; order Desulfobacterales; family Desulfobacteraceae; genus Desulfamplus. Next base: position 7,933 of record JADFXA010000042.1, read on the forward strand.
GCGTTGCCGTGCATTACACCAGACTTTATACTGTCAATTGTATCCTTTCCAATTACATGAAGAGGTGGCATAAACATCTCAACCCTTGGAAGTCTTGAAGCTCTCTGAAACAAAGCCTCTGATGAGATCATTATACCCGGAACAATTGCACCGCCTAAATACTCCCCTTTTTCTGAAATAGCATCAAAGGTTGTTGCTGTCCCAAAATCAATCACAATTAGGCTCTTTTTATATCTATTATATGCTGCAATGGCATTTACAATTCTATCTGCCCCAACTTCAACAGGGTTATTGTAAAGAATGGGCATAAGGTCTCTTACAGAAGATGATTGAATCCAAAGAGGTTTCTGTTTTAGATATTTCTCACAAAATTTGTCAAGAATAGGAACAGTTGGTGGAACTACTGATGATATTACAACACTTTTTATATCTGATAATTTTATTCCTTTATCTGCAAAAAGGGCTTTAGCAAGGATATTAAATTCGTCTGCTGTTGAATCTCTGATTGTTCTTATTCTCCAATCATTTATAAGAGTATCACCATCAAACACCCCAAGGACTATATTTGTATTTCCAACATCAATAACAAGAAGCATTAGAAATTCTCCAAAATTAATATGTTTCCTGCAAACCTTGATTTGCTACCTTTAAGGCTATTGGATATAAAATGGGTTTTGCAGAAGGTCAAATAGCAAATCAACTGGCTTTAACGCTCTGAACTGCATTTATAATAGTTGCCACAGCTTTTGCTGAAGCAACATCATGCACTCTTACAATATTTGCACCATTCATTATTGAAGCTGCAACTGCCCCCATAGTTCCAGCTTCTGTCTCTTTTGATAGAGCCTTTATGATTTGGGTGTTTAACATTTTGCCCTTTGATAGAGGGTTCGTATTGTTGGTGTTTAATGTTTTGTCATCAAGAGTTAATTTATTGTCATTGCTGCTTGATTGACTTTGATTTAATTTAGAAGCAAGTATCTTCTGGATAAACGATTTTCTTGAAGGACCAACAAGAGTTGGAAAACCTAATCCACCTATTTTATCAAGATACTTAATTATCATAAGGTTATGCTCAACCGTTTTTCCAAAGCCGATTCCGGGATCAAGAATAATATTTTTAGGTGATATTCCAGAATTTATAGCAAAGTTGGCACGATCTTTAAGATAACTAATTATCTCATTTAAAAAATCGTCATACTGAGGATTAATCTGCATTGTTGCTGGCGAACCCTTCATGTGCATCAAAATTACAGGAACACCTTTGTCAGAGGCAAGTTGAGCCATACGCTCATCTTTTTCTAACGCTGTAATATCATTGATAATTGAAGCGCCAGCATTAAGAGCCTCTTTTGCAACCTCAAATTTTACTGTATCGATTGAGATTGGAATATCAATCTGATTTGATAACCGCTCAATTACAGGAATGACTCTATCAAGCTCTTCTTGAACTGACACAGGTTTAGCAAAAGGGCGTGAAGATTCCCCGCCAATATCAAGAATATCCGCCCCTTCATCAACAAGTTTAAGCCCTTGTGTAACAGCATCGTCAAATTTAAAATATTGCCCACCGTCAGAGAAAGAGTCTGGAGTTGTGTTAAGTATCCCCATAATTAGTGCTTTTGACCCAAACTCAAGCGAGTATTCTATCTTATCTATCTGCCACTCTATTTTAAAATGGTGCATTGCAGTTATTCCAAAAAGTGTTTTTTATAGTTATTTATTACTTTTCTTGAGGATGTCATTAGTTCGAGATATAGTTTTAAATTTATAGCCCTCAATTTTTAGTGATCTCCTGTTCATTTGGTGGATTATCTAAATCAGAATTATAATTAATATCTTCTGTATCGGCTATCGCATGAAGCATTTCATCATCAAATGCATTTGATGGTGGTGGAGGATCAAAATCAGGTTTTAAAGATTTAATAAGTTCATCAAGCTCTTTGCCCATTACAGTCTCTTTTTCCAAAAGAAGTGCGGCAAGTTTATGAAGAATATCAATATGTTCCGATAAAATATCTTTTGCAATTTTATAGTTTCTTTTAATTATAGCAGAAACTTCAGCATCTATTTTCCTTGCGGTATCTTCAGAATATTCACGCGGATGCCCAATTTCTCTTCCAATAAATATATGTTCATCGCCTTGATTATAGGCAAGTGGTCCAAGATCGTCACTCATACCCCAAGTTCTTACCATACGATTTGCCATCGCAGTTGCCTGTTTTATATCGTTTGATGCACCAGTGCTTATACGGTTAAATATCAACTCTTCAGCAACCCGACCTCCAAATGCCACGGATAGATCAGCTTCCAATTGATCCTTATATTTAAAGCCACTCTCTTCTGGCAAAAACCATGTAACGCCAGCAGCTCTACCTCTTGGAATAATGGTTATTTTGTTTACAGAGTCAGTTCCAGGAATAAGTCTTGCAACTAAGGCATGACCAGCCTCATGGTATGCTGTAGTTTTCTTTTCATCATCACGGATAACCTTAGATTTTCTTTCAAGCCCCATATATACCTTATCTTTGGCATCTTCAAAATCCATCATATTAAGTTTTTCGTGATTTCTTTTTGCAGCAAGTAAAGCAGCTTCATTTACAAGATTTTCAAGATCAGCCCCTGAAAACCCCGGTGTTCCTTTAGCAAGGGTTACTACATTAACATCTTTATCTAATGGAGTTTTTTTCATGTGAACTTTTAAGATTCCGATTCTCCCCTTAATATCTGGCATGTCAACAACCACCTGACGATCAAAGCGTCCTGGTCTCATAAGAGCGGGATCAAGAACATCTGGTCTGTTTGTTGCAGCCATAAGAATAACGCCTTCATTAGATTCAAAGCCATCCATCTCTACAAGAAGCTGGTTAAGAGTCTGTTCTCGTTCATCATGTCCGCCGCCCATGCCAGCACCGCGTTGCCTTCCAACTGCGTCAATTTCATCAATAAAAATAATACAAGGTGCGTTTTTTTTACCCTGAGCAAATAGATCCCGAACCCTTGAAGCTCCAACACCTACAAACATCTCAACAAAATCTGAACCGCTGATTGTGAAAAAAGGAACGCCTGCCTCACCTGCAACAGCTCTTGATAAAAGAGTCTTACCAGTTCCCGGAGAGCCTACAAGTAAAACTCCTTTAGGGATACGCCCACCAAGTCGAGTGAATTTTTTTGGCTCTTTTAAAAATTCAACAATTTCGGTAAGTTCTTCTTTTGCCTCATCAATTCCAGCAACATTATCAAATGTTATTTTGTCGTTTTTATCTGAAATTAAGCGGGCACGACTCTTACCAAAAGACATAGCCTTACCACCTCCGCCTCCTTGCATCTGACGCATGAAAAATATCCATACACCAATTAAAACAATCATTGGCAGCCATGATATAAGGATGGACATAAATATCGAAGATTCAGTTGGAGGTTTTGCCTTTATTGATACACCATGGCTTCTCAACATTTTGATAAGCTCAACGTCTCCGGGTGTAAATGATTTATATCTTGTTCCACTAACATCAGTAAAGTAGAGGTCTTGCCCTTGAAGCACAACGCTTTGAACCCTATCTGATTCAACCATGGCAAGAAACTCTGAGTATCCAATATTGCTTTCTGGCAACTGCTGTTGATTAAATATGTTGTACAACATCACCATCATAAGGATGATAACTAACCACAAAGATAGATTTTTATAAAATTGATTCAATAGTTTTTCCTCTTTAGTAATTTTTGATAATTTAAGTTTGATAAATATTATATTTAAGCAAATACGGCTATCTACCATTTTTTATAATGACACAAATTTTTATGAAAAAAACACAAAAATTAATATTTTTCAATATTAATCATCATTTTGAATCAGGCAATATTACCCATAAATTAAGGAGAGTAAATAGTTGCTGCCAATATTAAAAGAGTTAATGACTACATTACTAACCTCATTCCCATTATAAAGTATTTGGTCATCTAAAACTTCTATAGATTTGAGCTTTTCGTTAAACCCTCTGCCAATATATTTTAAGAATGCCTCTTTTATAGTCCAGCGCCTCATAATCTCTGCTCCTTCTCCTTCGTCTTTTTTATATTTAAGAGCAATACTATCTATCTCTCTTTGTGTAAAAGCTATCTTCATAAAAGAGTTAGAAAAAGGTTTTGAAGAATCGGATTCAGAAGATTTAACGGGCGTATAATCTCTCTTTTCAATATCAATACCTATCTTTTTTCCAGTTGAACATAAAGCGGCAGCAACATAATCTCCTGAATGTGTAATTGATATATTAATTGATGGAAATTTGTCTAAAAATGGAGAGCCTTCCTCTTTATATAAAATTTGTATATCAGATAGCTCAATGTTAGGAGCAATAAGTTGTTTTACCATATTTTTTACCACAAAGCGTCCTGAAATCCACTCAATCTGCTTTTTCATGCTTTTATATTTATTGACACAGTCAATCTCATATTGGCAGAGAAATTTAACTTTAAAATCATCGGAGTCAAACTTTGAATTTTTTTTAGTAGCAAAATCATGTAGATTTTGTTCCGTTGTTTCTTTAATAACTTTTTTAATAAAGAGAGGAATATTCATATAACTAATTGTAATTCCTAACTCTTGAGAAAGTTGTAGGTGATTTAGAGTGTTTGTGGTGTATTGGTGAGGGGTTGTATTTAGAGTCATATAATATATATACCTCAATTATCCT
>JADFXA010000043.1:0-4480 GCA_015233755.1 Desulfamplus sp.
TAGAACTACATCTCCAAAAGTTAAATCCATCTTGTCAGGATCAACCTTTGCACCTGATCTGCCAGCAGCAGCAGTGATTCTTCCCCAATTTGGGTCTTCTCCATAAATTGCTGTTTTAACAAGATTTGAGTGAGCCACAGCTTCAGCAGCTTTGTAAGCATCTTGAGCAGTTGCGGCACCGTTTATAACTATTTTGACAATTTTAGTTGCGCCTTCTCCATCTTTTACAATCATTTTTGAAAGTTCTAACATCACTTCATTTAAAATTTTCTCAAACTCTAAAGCATCATCACTTTCCTCAACTACAGCATTGGACATGCCGTTTGCCATAGCAAGAACAGTATCGTTAGTGCTTGTATCGCCATCTACAGATATTCTATTGAAAGATTGATCGCATGCTATTTTTAAAGCAGATTTTAAAAGTGTTGAAGATATATCAATATCAGTGCAAATAAACGCAAGCATTGTAGCCATATTAGGTCTTATCATGCCAGACCCTTTAGCAACGCCAGCAACTGTGAATTCTTCTCCCTTTATTCTATGCTTTTTCACAACAACTTTCATTTCAAGATCAGTTGTCATAATTGATTGAGCAAAATCTTCAAGTCCTTCAATCTCAGATTTCTCAATTGGAGTCTGCTTTGCAATATGTTCTAACAAAATATCTGATGCAAGCTCTGGCATTGCATCTCTAAATTTTTCCATAGGAAGAGGGGCTCCAATTACCCCTGTAGATGCAACCATAACCAACTCCTCAGGAATATGGAGAGCATGAGCCGCGAGTCTTGCTGTCTCTATAGAATCTCTTAAGCCTTGATCTCCAGTAAAACAGTTTGCATTACCACTATTTACAACAACTGCTTGGCAAAGCCCTGATTTTATTCTTTCACGCCCCATAATTACAGGAGCTGCAACAACTCTATTTTCTGTAAAAAGTGCTGCTGCCGATGCTGGACGAGTCGAAAAGATAAGACCTAAATCCTTTTTTCCATCTTTTTTGATACCAGCAGCCATACCTTTGAATTTAAAACCCTTCATTAAAATGTCTCCTTTAGTTTATTCTGAAGTATAATCATCAATTTAACTTATTTGAGGTTAATTTTTTATTGTTTTATATAACTCTATTTTTTTGATATATATGCTTAATGTAGGTATTAAGCACTTATTATTAAAATTTTTTATCAGAAAATAGTAAAATTATAAAAGGATTATTGCAGTTATGGAGGAGAAATTAAAAAAAGGAAGATGTTTATCTTGTGGAAGTCCTCTTATGCTTAGAAAAACTTGAAGAAGTGTATATTTAATTTGCAGGTCATGCAAAACAAAATATCCTGAAGATAAATATAAAGATTTGATGGACGACTACATGGAAGAGATGCTCGCAAATGTCCCGTGTAACAGATTGTAGTTGATTATGCTAATGTACGTAATTTTTTAGGTTGCTATAATATCATGGAGAAGACGATCTATTGTTTAGTTATATCAGTGATGGTAATTTTAGCGTTTTTGATAATTTATGGTAAAAACGGTTTTATGGATGTTCATCATATGAGATTACAAGAGCAGGCTATTATAAACGAAAATATTGCAATAAATGAAGCAAACAGGGTGCTTGAGAGAAAGATCGATCGTCTTAAGAGTGATATTAGCTATATTGAACATATTGCAAGGCATGAACTTGGAATGGTAGCAAAAGATGAGCTTGTATTTAGATTTCAAGATATAAAAAAAGAACAAAAATAGAAAATTAAGAACTGATAATTTTAAACTAAAAACATCTGAGAATTTGAAACGCTTTGACAATTTTAAAAACTGTGTCAAAGCGTTTTTTTAGTATTTATCTAAATCAAAAAACTTTAACAAAAGTTTTATTACTTTAAGTAATAAAATAGAAAAATTGATATAACAACAAATCTACCCATTAATAAGATTTCTAAGTTTACCAGAACATTTGAATGTTACAACTCTTCTTGCAGGAAGGTTCATCTCCTTATTTGTAGCTGGATTTCTACCTTTTCTCGATTTCTTCTCATTTACACAGAACTTTCCAAATCCGCTTATCATTACGTCATCGCTTTTTGTAAGACTATCTTTAATAATTTTGAGTAAATCTTCCATTATATTATATGCGGTTGTCCTCGAAATATTCAGATTTTGTTGAATTTTTTCTGTTACGTCAGTTTTTGTCAATGCCATCTTTATCTCCTAAATCAGCACTATTATTTTATTATTTGGATCAACCCACCGCTTTAAAACAATATAGTCAAACAGTGGTTGGTTAGAACTATATTCAATTTCAATAAATATTTTACTTCTTCATCTCATAAGTTTCTTTTAATGAGAGAACATAGTTTTCCCAAACTCTTTTAAAACGCTCTTTATTAAGCTCTGGTTTCTTAATCATTTTAAGGGCAAATTCCATCTGTTTTGCACTACTGCTGCTCTTTGAGTAGAGCTGAAGTGCAAATTTTGAGAAATCTCTTACCATAAAATCAAAAATCTGATCCAAAATATCGTTATCAAGACCTCTTAATACTGAATTTTCAATAATAAGCTGTCCATAAGCTATTAGGGTAAAAAGTTCCCCAAGGATTAATAGAAAATCAATATCTTTGCTCTGCTCTTTATCTGGAGATGCAGAGATAAGCATCTCTTTAAGAACCGCTATCTGATCTCTAAAGATTGCAATATTGGGCAGATCAACGCTTGTGTATGCTTTATTAAAATCGTGGAAAACCGTCTTTCCAAGACCTTTTGTTGCTCCTTGGTTAAATAGAAAATCGTCATTTGCTGGCTTATCAACTGTTGGAATTTCAGGCATTTGAGCAGGTGCAAAAAGGTAATTTGCCATAAATTTGATTATAAGTGCCATATTTACATGCACTGTTCCTTCAAGTTTTGGAAGAGCCCGAATATCAATAGCAGCCATTTCAAAAAAAGTATCTTTTTCAAACCCTTTTGCCGCAATAACGTCCCACATAAGGTTTATAACCTCTTCACCTTGTGTTGTAACCTTCATTTTAGTTAGAGGATTGTAGAGCAGATAGCGTCTATCTTCTTTTGAGGCAGTTCTCATATAATCAGCGTTTCTGCGAGCAAACAACTTCATAGCTGTTAAACGTGCAAATGCATCTGTCATAAGAGCTTGAACATGGGGGAAATCAGTAACAAATTTGCCATAAAGATTTCTCTTTGAGGCATGGGTGATAGCTTCAAAAAGAGCGTGAGAGCAGATTCCAATTGATGCCCAGCCAAGATTATATTTTCCAACATTGATGGTATTTAAAGAACAATCCCAAGCATGTTCGCCTCTTGAAAGTATATCTGCATCAGTTACAGGATAGCCATGAAGCCCAAATTCAGCAACATAGGATTGGCTGCTCACAACATTTTTAACTAAATCATAGTTTTCATGTGTTGGGGTTGCGGTAAACCAGACATACTCATTAGTGTCAGCATCTTTGGCAAATACAGAGACAAAACTCGCTTTATTCGCATTTCCAATATAATACTTACCGCCGTCTGCTACATATTTTCCTTCTGACAATTGGGTAAGGGTCATATCACTTGAATAAAGATCCGCACCATGCTCTTTTTCTGAAAGCCCAAACGCAAATATTCCACCCTCTTCAAGAAGTTGGGCAGTCTTTTTCTTTACCTCTTCGTTATTGCCCATCCAGATAGGTCCAAGACCAAGAATGGTTACCTGCCATGTGTACCAGTATGGAAGCCCATAAAATCCAAGTATTTCGCTGAAATCACAGTTTCTGGTAGTATCCCATCTGCAGCCCTCTTTGCCATACTGCGAAGGTGTCAAAAGTCTATAAAAAATCTTCTCTTGTTTAACAAAATCAAGAAAATCAGCATACCAGACTCTTGCATTGTAATCCTCTGTAAGTTTATCTTTGCCTTTATTTTCAAAGAAATTAATGGTTTTTTTCATAATTTCTCGTGATTCAGCATCGAGGTATTCAAATGTTTCTGTTCTGGGGTTAAGAATTCTCATTTTATTCTCCATTAGTTTTAAATAGTAAGGTTAAGATAAAGTGAATGTTAAAACTTATATTAAATCAAAGTTTGTAGAAAAAACAGTGTTTTTATTAAATCAGTAGAGGCACAATTCTATAATTAAATACACTTTGTCAAGTGTTTTAATATAAAAATAGAGTTTAGAATAATTTTGAATCCTCTATATTTTTCTTGGTAGAAGTTTTTGAAGTGCCATAGCAAGCGAGTTAATTGATAGAGGTTTTGCAAGAACTTCATCAATGCAGGAAGCGTTGGCTTTTGACGTTGTTGTTATATCGCTAAATCCTGTTACAAGAATAACTGGAAGATCAGGGCGAATTGCTTTTATCTTTTCAGCAAGTTCAATCCCTTGTATATCTGGCATGGTAAGATCTGTTATGACAAGATCAAAACCATTAGGGTTTTTCTGAATAATCTCAAGTGCATTTTTTGAAGATTTAACGGCTAAAGC
>JADFXA010000043.1:4578-12496 GCA_015233755.1 Desulfamplus sp.
CCTCATACCCTATCTTTTCAAGCATCATTTTGCCTAAATCTACAAGCATCTGCTCATCATCAACAAATAGCACCTTACCTTCTCCAATTTGAATTGGCATTCCATCAGCAACTGTTTTTTTCTTTTCAGGATATTTTCTTGGAAAACAAATGGTTACTTTTGTTCCTTTGCCAACGACACTCTCTATCTTTATCCCACCATTAGAGCGTTTGACAATTCCGTGTACAACAGATAATCCAAGACCCGAACCATCTCCTCTTATCTTTGTAGTAAAATAGGGATCGAAAATTTTTTCAATTGTCTCAGGAGGCATGCCTTTTCCATCATCTTCTACAAATATCGCAACATAATCTCCATAAGGAATACCAATCTCTTTTGATAGTGTGTCGTTATAGTTATCAATGGTGATGTTTTGGATTCCAATGGTAATATTCCCCTGACTATTATCCATAGCCTGCATTGAGTTTGTAGCAAGATTCATAATTATTTGATGAATATCCGTAGGAGATGCAAGGATATATCCAGAATCTTTATCAATTTTTGTTGTTATATTAATTGATGATGGAATAGATGCGTAAAGTAATTTTACCTTCTCTTTAAGCATTGATGAGACTAATATCGGAGTTTGGACAGCATGTTGAGAATCTCTCTGTCTGCTGAACTCAAGAATCTGAAGCGTTAAGTTTTTTGCTCTATTGCAACCGCTGATTATTTGCTGAGTGTAGCGCATACTCTTTTCATTCCCACCAGCATCCATCTGAAGCAGCTGTGCATAACCAAGAATAGAACCAAGTATATTATTAAAATCATGGGCAATACCACCTGCTAAAGTGCCAAGTGCCTCAAGTCTTTGAGACTCTTTTAGGTTAAAGAGAAGTTTTTCTTTTTCTTTTTCAGCAATTTTGATTCCTGTAATATCCTTATCTACGCCTCGATAACCTGTTATGGTACCACTTTCTCCATGAACAGGTTTTCCGCTTGTCAAAAGATAGACGTTTTTGCCATCTTTTGCTATCTTGATAGTTTCAATATTAGTGTAGTTGCTGCCCGAAGAAATTTGTTCCTCAATTACTTTAAGGGCGTTATTTTTTGTATCTGTAGACATAAGGTGAGAAAAATGTTTGTGGATAAGTTCAGATGCTGTGTAACCTGTAAGCTGCTCAACATTATCAGAAATATAGGTGTATTGGCCTAATTCATCTGTCTCCCATATCCAATCCCCTGTGCTTAATGCAATATCTTTAAATCTTTCTCTACTCTCTCTAAGTGATGATTCGACAATTGCGCGATACTCTAACTCTTTTTGAAGCCTTGATTTTAATTCAAAGGAGCGAAGTGATGCTGTTACAAGAGTATTTAGTTTTTGAGATGTAAATTCCGTTTTCAGCCTGTAGTCATTAATATCATAATCTTCAATAACTTTCTGCTCCGGTGCTTGTCCGGGCTGTCCTGTTCTTATCACAATTTGAGCAATACTGTTATTTAGCCGTTTTCTGATATAATGAATTAGTTTTAGACCTGCATCATCAGTTTCCATAGTAACATCAAGAAGAATAAGGGCAATATCTGGATTGTCTTTAATAGTGGCTGCCGCCTCACTTGATGAGAAGCTATTAAGAAAAAAGAGAGTTCTCCCCTGAAATGAGTAATTTTCAAGAGCTTTTTGTGTGATATAATGAACATCTTTTTCATCATCGACAATGAGTATTTTCCAAGGTGAGATAGATTCGTTATCTTCAACCTTATTATCTTCAATTGCTTTAATAGAATTCTTTAGTCTATTATTCGAAGGTAAGTTAGAATATACTTCATCAGCAAATACAATTAAGTTGGGGTCTGAAGATATGCTTGAGTCGGGGTCTGAGTCAGAAGTTATAGGCATATTTTTTACAATCCCTTCATTAAAAAGTAGCTAAAAACTATGATAAGATAACAAAATATAATTTTTTTAACTCTTATTAGATAAAAGAGGTTTATGTCAAATATTTTCTTATAAATTATGGTATTATAAAGATATTATATAAAAACCAAATGAGCATATGAGCATTTTATTTTAAACAGCAATTAGTAAGCAATTTATAAAAATCAATATATTAAGGATTTTACAACAATGGAATCTTCTCTAAAAGCACTATCTGTACTTGACGGCAGATATGACAAAATGACAGCAGAACTAAAAGATATTTTTTCTGAATATGGATTGATACGCTATAGGGTCTATGTGGAACTTGAATGGCTTAAATTCATAATTAAAGATTTAAAGCTTATTACCTTATCACCTGAATCAGCAGGGCATAAACTCGCAGGTGTAGATAAAATTAAGGTTACGACAGATGAGAACAGATTGGATAAAATCCAATCTATTCTGGAGAATTTCAGCGAATCAGATGCACAAAAGATAAAAGATATTGAAAAGAAAACCAACCACGATGTCAAAGCAGTTGAGTATTTTATTAAGGATAAATTAGTAGAGCTTGGCTTATCTGATATTATGGAGTGGGTACATTTTGCTTGTACATCAGATGATATAAATAATATCTCTTATGCGCTTATGTTAAAGCAGGGTAAAGATGTTATTGTTAAATATCTTTCTGAATTTATTGAAAAAATTGAGGAAAAAGCTATTGACTATAAATCAATTCCAATGATGGGAAGGACGCACGGACAGCCAGCCACACCAACAACAGTTGGTAAGGAGTTTGTCAATTTTGCGTGGCGTCTTCGTAGAGAGCTTGAGATCCTAAAAGATGCAAAGATAGAAGCAAAAATAAATGGGGCTACAGGCAGCTACAATGCTCACTATTTTGTCTTTCCTGAAATTGACTGGATTGAAGCTGGTCAACAATTTCTTTCTAAATATCTTGGGCTTGAGCCTCTACTGTTTACTACCCAAATTAACCCGAATAGTTATCTATCTTTTATACTTCACGCTATGGTTAGATCAGCTGCAATTACAGTTGATTTTGACAGAGATATGTGGGGCTATATCTCACTTGGTTATTTTAGGCAACGTCTCAAACAAGGGGAGACAGGCTCTTCAACCATGCCGCACAAAGTAAATCCAATTGATTTTGAAAATAGTGAAGGAAATATGGGGCTTGCAATCTCAATTATGGAGCATCTTGCTGTTAAACTTCAAAAATCGAGGTTTCAGAGAGATTTGACTGACAGTACGGTTTTAAGAAGCCTTGGCTCTCTTTTTGGCTATTACCTTATTGGAATTAAAAATTCTATAAAAGGGCTTGGGAAAATAGCTGTTGATATAGATACCATTTCTAAAGATTTAGAAGCTAATCAAGAGCTTTTAGCAGAGCCTTTCCAGACAGCCATGAGAGTTTATGGAGAGGATAACCCTTACGAGAGACTAAAGGAGCTTACGAGAGGACAAAAGATTGGAAAACAAGAGCTTGAATTGTTTGTAAACAGCCTTGAAAAGGTGCCGACTAATTTCAAGGAAAAGATGATAAATCTTACTCCTTCAAGCTATACAGGGCTTGCTGAGAAACTTGTTGAGAAGTATTTTCAAAGTAGATAAAAATGAATAGGCATATATGTATAAATGCCATATTATAGTTCTTTGATCTATTCTGAATAGATTTGACAACTTCTCAAAAAAAGTTGTCAAATCTTATGACATACATTGTGATATTATTTTAAAGTAGCATTCCAGTCGATCTTTTTTGTCAGCCTCTGTTTTTTCTGCTCAGCAAGAAGTATCTCTTCTATATCTTCCTCTTTCTCTTTTTCAAATGGGAAGAGTGTCTCAAATTCTGTCTTTTCAATACCAAGTTCAAGAAAAAATGGTCTATGGCTCTCAGTCTCAAACGATACTCTCCTAAATTGTGGAGTCTCAATTTTCGTATCAATTGAGATCACAACATCTTTATTGATCACAAGCATTTTAGGCAGACTCAGCTTTATTGATACCTGAAGTTCCTGTCTTAACTCAGTTTGAAATCTCCCCATAGTCTGGCTCATAAGCTCACCTAAAACATTGGCAACATCATCAGATGTATGTAAAATCGAAAGCTCATCTTTGGGCATTCCCATGTTTATCATGTAGCTTGTATAAATTTCCATTGCAGCTTCTGCTGTGAAATTCATTACAAGAAGTCCAGAAAGTCCTCCTTCAAATATCGTAAAACAGCTAATATCTGGCTTTAAACATGTTTTGCTTATCTTCTGTACAATAGGAGAAAATGATACATCTTCACCTGATGCTTTAGTCAAAACTTTCTTAACCGCATTGCATAAAATAATGAGTATATCATCTGTTGACTGAATATTGTTTTCGGTCATACTGTGCCTCCTTGAATTATCATTTGTCAAAAATATGTATGAAGAGTTAAAGTCTTACTATTTCAGGCTTCTGATTGCAATGTTCCATAAATTTTAGCAGATCATTTGATGAGATTGTTGTGGTTGCCGTATTAACCAAAGGGTGAAAATTGAGAAGAGAGTGTCCCATCATCTCCTCATCAAGCACAATTTTAACATTATAGTTTTTTATATTAATTACAGCAAACGGGGTAACAGCACCTGGTGTAACTCCTAAAACCTCTTCAAGGAGATCCGGTTTGCCAAAAGTGAGATTCTTTGCATCAATCTTTTTTCCAATATCCTTGATATTTATCTCTTTGTCAGAGAGAGTTATCACTAAAAAGAGATTATTTTTTTTATCTTTAAAGAATAGATTTTTACTGTGAGCGCCCTCAATTCCTTCGTGGTGCTTATCTGCCTCCTCAACAGTATAGACAGGTGGGTGTTCATGGTTCTTATAATTTATACCAATTTTTGATAATACATCTAATAACTCTTCCTGAGTTTTTAACATTATTTAAGCTCCAAACATACTATAAGGTGTCTCTTAAAATGATTTCCTGCATAACCCATTTTTATCCAATAAAATCAATGGGTAAATCTAAGTTTTGAAGGAAATCTAATATTAATATTCAAAATTTGATCTCATCAACTTCTATGACGCACAGCAAGTCCTTGTAAAAATTTTTTTAGATATTGATCTCCGCACTCTTTGTAATTTTTATGCCCCTCTTTTCTAAATAGAGCTGTAAATTCCCCTTTTGTCATATTGACTTTTCCAAGCCTGAAAATCTCCATCATCTCTTCTTGTTTAAGGTCAAGAGCAATTCGTATTTTTTTTAATATAGTGTTGTTGCTCAAAGATTCTAATGGCTGACTATTTTTAACTTCTCTTGTTTCTCGTTCTGTCGTACCAATTGGCTTAGATTCTATAAAACTACCTCTCTCTGCATATTTTTCTCCTGGATCTGATGTTTCATAGCCCTGTCTGCCTCTATTGTATATTATTAAGCCATTAAAAAAGCGTTCAAGAAGAACTGTAGAACAAGCAACATAACCTTCATCTTCTCTCTTTTTCAGAAGATTTAATAACTGCTGTCCATCTATTTTACACTCTGCTATTTTGAAGATATTGAGCATAGTTAAATCTGGAATATTTAAGGCATACCTAAACATTCGCAACACATCATTGTTTTCCATCGTATTTTATTCCATTGTTTTATTATAGTGCCAACTTTAAATACTATTCTTAAATCTCAATAGACATTTTAGATAAAAATTATGCCCTTAACAGTTAACAGGCTCAATATATTATGAAATCGTAGAACAATCATTTAGCACAAAATGGTGCAACCTTAGCCTTTTTAATATCAATTTTTTCCCATACATTACCAATAACGTATGGCTCGTTGTTTAACCACTCTGATTTTAACGCTTCAATTGAATCGAACTCGCAGACAATCATAGAGCCACACATATTGCCTTCGTCATTTAAAATAGCGGCTGCGTAAAGCCATTTCCCTTGAGCATTCATCTCAGAAGCAACTTTTAAGTGTGCCTCTCTTACAACCATTCTTCTCTCAAGAGCATATTCGTCTGTTCCATCATAACCTGTTACAATAAATTGCATAAAACCACCTGTATGTTCAATATCAATCCTAATTTCTAATAATGTTAAGAGAACAATATTTCTTACAAATTTTAAGTATCTATATCTGACATTAAAATATGGTTCAATATAAAAAAAATTAAAAATTATTATTGACTATAAAAAATTATAGTGTAATGAATACTTATTCATTTTTTTAAGTGAGGATGAAATTAAATAATAGATAGATTGTTCATATTGTTCAGCACTTAAATTAAGCCAATAGTGATATGAAGGACAATTCATAATAAATAACCGTAAAAGACCCAATAAAAACGGGTAATCAACAAAAAATAGAATTCAGGAGAGGATTAAAACAATGGCACAATTTATATCAGACCGTAGAGACATTGACTTTGTTTTGCATGAGATGCTTGATGCAGAATCTCTTTCAACAAAACATGAGCAATTTGAAGAATTTAACAAAAAAACCATTGATCTTATTGTATCTGAGGCAAGAAACCTTGCAGTAAAAGAGATTCTGCCAACACAAAAAGAGGGAGATCAACAAGGGTGCAAATTAGAAAACGGTAAAGTAACAACTCCTGAACCATTTAAGAAACTTTATGACGTTCTTTGCGAAGGTGGCTGGCTTGCAACAACTGAATCTCCAGAGTGGGGTGGTCAAGGTATGCCAAGAACGGTTGCTTCTGCTGCTGCTGAGTATTTCAACGGTGCAAACTATCCATTTATGATGTATCCAGGTCTGACACATGGAGCTGGAAAACTTGTTGAAGAGTTTGGAACTGATGAGCAAAAAAGGCTTTTCCTCAAAAATATGTATTCAGGAAAATGGGCAGGTACAATGCTTTTGACAGAGCCTGGTGCTGGTTCTGATGTTGGTGCTTTGACTACAAGTGCAAAAAAGAATCCTGACGGCACTTACTCAATTACTGGAGAGAAAATCTTTATATCTGGCGGAGAGCACGATTTGACTCCAAACATCATCCATCCTGTTCTTGCCCGCATTGAAGGTGCTCCTGAAGGGACAAGAGGTATTTCTCTATTTCTTGTGCCAAAATTTAGGGTAAACCCAGATGGTTCTCTTGGTGAATTCAATGACGTTATCTGCACAGGTATTGAGCATAAAATGGGTATTCATGGCAACAGCACATGTTCTTTAGCACTTGGCAGCAACGGAAAATGTATCGGAACTCTTCTTGGAGAAGAGAACAAAGGCATGAAGGCGATGTTTGTAATGATGAACGAAGCCCGTCTGCTTGTAGGTTTTCAGGGATTTTCGTGTGCAACATCATCTTATATGTATGCTGTCAATTATGCTAAACAGAGAGTTCAAGGCAAAAGCCTTCTTGATATGATGAATCCTGACGCTAAAGCCGTTACAATCATAAACCACCCTGATGTTAGACGACAGCTTATGAAGATGAAGGTTTTTGTTGAAGGTATGAGAAGTATCCTCTACTATGTAACCTATTGTGCAGATATGGCTGTTGTTGGTGCAACTGAGGAAGAGCGTGCAAAATATCAGGGACTTGTTGAGGTTCTTACCCCGATTGCTAAAGGTTATGTTACTGACAGAGCTTTTGATGTTTGTAGTCAAGGTATGCAAGTATATGGCGGATATGGTTTCATCGAAGAGTACCCAATGGCACAGCTTCTCAGAGATTGCCGTATTACCATGATTTACGAAGGGACAAACGGTATTCAAGCTATGGATCTTCTTGGTAGAAAACTTGGCATGAATAAAGGCAAACCAGTAATGGATCTGTTTGGTGAGATGCAAAAAACTCTTACAGTTGCTAAAGAGATTCCAACACTTGCCGTTTATACAGAGAAGCTTGAGAAAGCATTTAATAAATTGGCTGAAGTTGCCTTACACATGGGGCAGACAGCTATGTCTCCTAAAGTTCTTAATGCTTTTGCTAATGCTCACCCATTCCAAGATGCAACTGGTGATGTTGTTCTTGCATGGATGCTTCTTTGGAGAGC
>JADFXA010000044.1 GCA_015233755.1 Desulfamplus sp.
GAGGTATTTTTACCACCTGTATCTGGTGTTGAAGAATGGAAAGGTTTGCAGCGAGTCATTCATGTTAAACGCCGGACGACACGTAAAGGTCGTACGTCATCTACAGACAGTTATTACATAACCAGTCTCAATATTGACGATGCAGAAGAGTTTGCAAAGGGTATTCGAGAACACTGGTCTATTGAAAATCGTTTACACTGGGTCAAGGACGTTATTCAACACGAGGATGATGCGGGCATCAAAAAAGGCAATGGAATCGAAACGTTATCCTTACTCAAAAACATAGCCATTAACATCTGTCGTGAAATTGGCTTTGATTCCATCAAAGCAGCATCAATTTACTTTGCAAGTAATGTCAAAGAGCTTTTAAAAAAAATATTGTAGAACTTAACAGCCCTGGTCTCTTAAGAGGACGTGGACAATTCAGCCCTGAGATTTAGCTCTGGGCAAAAAACAAATTAAGAGCTCAAGTTAAGACCTCTTAAAAGGAACATTAAGTGTTATGGAAAATAAGATTCAAAACGAGCAGACTATTTTAATAGTAGATGATAACCCTACAAACCTTGGAGTTTTAACAGAAAATCTAAAATCTTGGGGATTTAATTTAATGGTTGCTCGTAGTGGTGAGAGTGGACTTCAAAAAGCAATAAAAGGTAAACCAGATTTTATTTTATTAGATATTTATATGCCAGGCATGAATGGTTTTGAGGTGTGCAAAAAATTAAAAGAAGATCCATCTACTTCTGGAATTCCTATAATTTTTTTGACCGCAGATTCTGATCAAACAGATAAAATAAAAGGTTTTGAAATGGGTGCTGTTGACTATATTACAAAGCCATTTAACCCTGAAGAGGTGCTTGCCCGCATTAATAGACATTTGGAGATCCATTTTTTACGAAAACAACTTGAAACTCAAAATATTCAGATAACACTACAAAATGAGCAGATAAAATTAAAGAACAGTCAACTTGAAAATGAGATAATAGAACGTCAAAAGGCAGAGGAGAAACAAAGAGAGCTTGAAGCTACAAACATGAGACTTGAAAAAGCTGAAAGCCTTGGTCAGATGGCGGGAGGAATTGCACACCTGTTTAATAACTATCTTGCTACAATAGTTGGACACTTAGAGTTAGCTTTAGAAGATTTAACAGAAGATTCTTACGTTAAAGATAATATCGAAAGTGCAATTAAAGCTGTTTGGCGTGCATCTGACGTTAGCAATGCAATGCTTACATATATTGGTCAAAAAATCATCTCTCTCGAACCGGTTGATATTTCAGAGTGTTGTCGTAGAAGTTTGGCAGTAATGCCGCCTTTTTCAAATAGTAATATTGGAATAGAGACCAATTTTGCTGATAAAAAGTTGATTATCAACGCAAGTGCAAGCCAGATGCAGCAACTTATAAATCATCTGATTACAAATGCTTATGAGAGCATTGTCGAAAATAAAGGCAAAATCAGTATTATTACAAAATCAATAGATAGCTTTGACATTCCACAATCTAACCTCTTCCCTGCTGGTTCCAAGCCATCTTCAAATAAATATGGTTATATCGAAGTTACTGATACTGGATATGGAATTCCAGAAGAAGATATTGGTAAAATATTTGATCCTTTTTTTACAACCAAGTTTATAGGTCGTGGGTTAGGGTTAGCAACTGTGTTAGGAATAGTTAAATCATGGCAAGGCATGATTGCTGTTAATAGCAAAACAGGTCATGGAACCTCGTTTATGATCTTTGTTCCTCTATCTTTTGAAGAGGAGTCAGTTAGACCATTAAGAAAAATAATTCATACTCATAAGATAGAATCATCTCCTACAGTACTTTTAGTTGAAGATAATCAGATGGTGCTTAATATGACAACATCTGTGTTAAAAAATATTGGTTGTAAAGTTATATCTGCTGTTAATGGTATGGAAGCTATAGAACTTTTTAAAATTCATAAACATTCTATAAGTTGCATAATCACGGATCTCTCAATGCCGGGTATTGATGGTTGGACAACTTTGTCAAAGATAAGAAATATGAATCCAAATATTCCAGCAATCTTGGCAAGCGGATATGATGAAGCATTTGCCATGGCGCCTGATAACCCAGAGAAACCACAGGCATTTTTGCATAAACCATATTCAATGAAAGAGCTGCAAATTGCTTTGGAAAAGGCTCTTAACGCTTCTGTATCGGCTTAATTTTGGTAATTGTCTGAAGAGGTGTAATTTATGGAAATACAGCAAAATATCTTGATAATTGACGATAATCATACAAACCTTGCTCTTTTGACACAATCTTTGAAATCTTGTGGTTTTTCTCCCATGGTAGCTCTCAATGGAGCAAGTGGACTTAAAAAAGCAGAACAAGGTAAACCAGACCTTATTTTGCTTGATATTCGTATGCCCGGTATGGACGGTTTTGAGGTGTGCCAAAAGTTAAAAACTAACCCATCAACATCTGATATTCCTATAATTTTCCTAACCGCAGATAATGAAAGTTCAGATAAAGTTAAAGGTTTTTCAATTGGGGCAGTTGATTATATAACTAAGCCTTTTTTAATAGATGAAGTTCTTGCAAGAATTAATAAGCACTTAGAAATGAATGATTTACGAAAACAACTTGAAGCCCAAAATGCCGAGATAAAGCTTAAAAAAGAACAAATAGAACTTAAAAACTCTCAGCTTGAGAACGAAATTATAGAGCGTAAAAAAGTAGAAAATAGACTTAAATTGAATGAACAATACCTTAAAAGAAACGAAGCTCGCCTTCAAAGTCTTTTGAAGATTTCACAGTACAAAACAGATAGTGCAAAATCTCTGCTTGACTATGCTCTATCTGAAGCTATTGAACTGACTGAAAGTAAGATAGGTTATATCTACTATTATGATTCTATTAATAAGGAGTTTATATTAAATACGTGGTCAAATGAGGTTATGAAAGAGTGTTCAATTACAGAGCCTCAGACTATTTATCATCTTGATAAGACAGGGGCATGGGGTGAAGCCGTAAGACAAAAAAAAGCGATTATTATCAATGACTTTGAATCCCCCAATCCCCTTAAAAAAGGTTATCCTGAAGGACACGCCAACCTTTACAGATTTATGACAGTACCAGTCATTATTGAAGATACTATTCAAGCAGTTATAGGGGTTGCAAATAAACCTTATGACTATGATAAGTCCGATGTCCGCCAGCTTACTCTGCTTATGGATTCAGTTTGGAATGTTGCAGAGCGTAAAAGAGTGGAAGATAATTTAATAAAAGCAAAAGAGGCTGCTGAATCTGCCAATCGTGCAAAATCTGAATTTCTTGCAAACATGAGCCATGAGATAAGAACACCAATGAACGTAATCATCGGCATGAGCAGGCTCATTAAAGAGACTGAACTTGACAAAGAGCAGCAAGAGTATGTTGATATGCTCTCTCACTCTTCTGAAATATTGTTGTCGCTTATTGAGGATATTTTAGATTTCTCAAAAATAGAGGCTGGTAAGGTTGAGTTGGATTCTGTTGATTTTGATCTTAAAATGTTGCTTCGTAAAATAGTTGATATGCTAAACATAAAGGCCTCTGAAAAGGGACTTCTTCTTAACTGTAATATCTCTCCCGATGTTCCAGATTTTCTTAAAGGAGATATGAACCGTTTGCGTCAGATCATCCTGAACTTGCTCAATAATGCTGTTAAATTTACTACAAAAGGCTCTATAACAATAACAGTTGAGAATGAAGAGATAACAGATAAACAATATGATAATTCAATTAAGAGTGAAGAGATCGAGAAGAACTCTCAAATCAATAAAAAAGATAATCATATTATCATCAGCTTTAAAGTAACTGATACAGGTATTGGTATTGCCAAAGACCGGCTGGATCGCATATTTCAACCATTTTCACAGGCCGATGCTTCAACAACTCGCAAGTATGGAGGAACAGGTCTTGGACTTGTGATTTCAAAACGGCTTATTGAACTTATGGGCGGTAATATTTTCGTTGAAAGTGAATATGAAAAAGGGACTACTTTCACCTTTACTGCTTCATTTGAAAGGGGGGGTAGGAACTTTGAAGATCTTTCCAACCTAAATGATCAAGTTTGGATATCAAAATCACAATTTACAGGACTTCGTGTTCTCATGGCTGAAGATAACGAGTTCAATCAGCGGCTTGCAATGATAGTGCTGAAAAAAATGGGACTCTTGGTAGATGTAGTCTGGAATGGTAAACAGGCAGTAGATGCAATACTTCAGAATGAGTATGATATTGTTTTTATGGATGTTCAGATGCCAGATATGGACGGTCTTGAAGCAACAAGGATAATACGAAGTGAAAATGTTAATGTTCCAATTATTGCCATGACAGCCAACGTAACTCCACAGGATCGTGAAGAGTGTATTTTTGCTGGTATGAATGATTATATTTCCAAACCATTTGATCCTGAAAAATTGCGTGAAGTCCTCTACAGGTATTCTGGCATAATACCCAACTCTTCTAAAATAGATGTTACTCAAATACCTACCGATTCTAAGCAAATATTTGACAAACAACAATTCTTAAGTCGTGTGAATGGGAATGAAGAAGCGATGAGTAAACTCCTTGCAATAATGTGTAAAACGCTACCAAGTTATATTCAAAAATTAAAAACTGCGGTAGATATTAATGATATTGAGGGGGTTATAAGAGAAACGCATGGCATAAAGGGACTTTCCGCAAATTGTTCAGCCCATAGGCTAAATGATGTAGTTTATCAAGCAGAGATTGCGGCTAAAAGTGGAGAGATGGAAAAGATAAAGCTGCTTATGAGTGGTATTGAACAAGAAACCGAGGCTTTTTTATCGGTCATTGCAGCTATTTAATTAGAGTTCCTGCAAAACTTAAATTGTTTTCTTAATTTTACTCGACAGAAATTATGTTTTGCAGGAGGCTGATTGTAAATTTATGGAAACTCTTTTTTTCATCACTTTTGATCAGAAGGGATATACCAATCAATGCTGTTTTTAGGTAGTAAGACAAATTTTGGTCTGGCAGATTTAATCTGACCAGTCTCTATAGCATTATACATTTTTACATGAGCTGATTTATCCTCATCAATAAAATCAGAAAAGCGTTTGTATTCATGAATATTTACTTTTCCTTGAAGCTCACGCCCGCTTTTTAACAAAATAGTTACCAATACTTCGCGTTTATTCTCTTCATTAACCTTGTTTTCTTGATCCATTACTCTCTCCTTTTTCTATTATCATTGACTTAATTTAAGTAACCACAAACGCTATTACACAATACTTTTAGCAGCAATAGCAATTATTGAGATCATAATAGCAATAACTGATGACAATATCATAAGTTCACAAGCCATTTTTATCGCTTTTATATTAGGATCGACAAAGTTTTTACCTATATAGGGCTTTTTCACAAGTGTCCCATGATAATAATTGGGTCCTCCAAGTTTTACCCCGATTGCACCTGCAAATGCTGCCTCTGGATAACCTGAATTGGGGCTTTTATGTTCTCGTCCCTCTCTTACAGCAGTTATAAAAGCACGTTTTCCCCGTTTTAGTGAAATAACGGCTGCTGCAAATGAGATTATAACTACAGAAATTCTTGCTGGAATAAAATTTGCTATATCGTCAATTTTTGCTGATGCCCTTCCAAAGAGAATATATCTATCATTTTGGTATCCAACCATTGAATCTAAGGTATTGATCATTTTATATGCAAATGCCGCTGGAACCCCGCCTATAATTGCAAAGAGTAAAGGAGAGAGAAAGCCATCAACAAAATTTTCTGCAACTGTCTCTACAGCAGCCTTTATTACACCAGTCTCATTTAGATATTTGGCATCTCTGCCAACAATCATTGAGACTTTAAGGCGTGCCAACTCAAGCCCACCATTTTTAAATGCTTTTTCAACTTCTGATGCTTCTTTTGCCAAAGTTTTTGTAGAGAGAGAAAAAAAGAGCAATATAACTTCAACTATTGTGCTTAGAAATGGGTGAATAGTTGAAGATAGCTTAATTATTGAAAAAGCAAAAAGCCATGCTGAAAATATTAGAAAAATAGCAAAAATAAGACCTGCAAAAAATTCTTTTTTAAATAGTTGTCTAAAACGTGGCTCATAAAAAGAGATAGCATTTCCCATAAAGACTACAGGGTGGGGAAGCCAACGAGGATCGCCCAGAATCATATCAAGAATGTAGGCAATTATAAGAATATAGATAAGATGGTCACTAACCATTTCTACTCCATGTTCAGAATAATATTTGCTAATCTTAGATTTGTCTCTCTATCTCTTAGTGAGAACCTAACAAACTTATCTGATAAACCTTTGAAATTAGAGCAGTTACGGATCAAGATTTTATCTTCTCCAACTTTGCGGCAAAGTTCATCAGAGTTCATTTTCCCCATAAGTTTTGCAAGGACAAAATAGCTATTTGATGGATAGAGCTTAATACTTTTACATAAGTTAAACCTATCTAAAAAAATCTTTTTTTCTATCTCAACAAATGAACGGGTCATCTCAAGAAAAGGCTCTATTATTTCATAGCTCTCAAGAATATGAACAGTTGCGGCTTGGGAGAGAGCATTTACTGACCAAGGCTGATAATATCTCATCAACTTTTCTATTACATCAGGGTCAGCACACAGATAACCAGTTCTAAGTCCGGGAATCCTAAATATTTTTGACATGGAAGATAGGACAATCAGATTTGGAAATGAAGTCTGTGAGATTAAACTTATCTTCTCTGCATTTTGTAGAAAAGGAAGATATGATTCGTCAATAATAAAATATGTTGCTGGATGGAGTTTAAGAAGCTCGATGATATTAGCTGTTGAAATAAGTGAGCCAGTGGGATTATTGGGATTGCAGATAATTACTGTATCTGAACTCTTTGCCATCTCGCTTATTTTATTTATATCGGGCTGAAAATTATTCTCTTCACTTGTCATGCAAAATTCAAATGTTGCATGATTCATTATGCAGCCATCTTGATAATCTGAGTATGTTGGACCAACAATCAAGATTTTTTTAGATTTAAGAGCTATTGGCAGAGTGTATATAAACCATGTTGTGCCATTAGCAGCCATTACTCTATTTAATGGCACTTTATAATATCTGCTAAATGCCGCTGTCATCTCAGCAGCATCAGGCAGGGGAAGTGAGCGAATAAGATGGATATTTTCTACAATAAACCTCTCCAACCCTTCAGGCGGTCCTAAAGGGTTAATGTTACTGCTCATATCTATTATTTGATCAATTGAGCAATTATGTTGTTTGGCTAAAGCCTGAACATTGCCACCATGACCTTTAATCATAAATTTACTCCTAAAATAAGCTCGCACCGCAGATCAAAAACAGGCATGACTCTGTTATCTCACACATTGCACCCAACATATCGCCTGTGATACAGCCCATCTTTTTTTTATAAAACAGAAGAATAAGAAAAACCATCAGCACAAAAAACGAGTTTATAATCAAACATCTTAACCCAAGCATTAAGGATAAAATAACTGGAACAGATACAAAAATGAAGTCTCTTAATGGCAACCTTTTTTCAAAAAGGCTATGACCCGTGCCAGACTCTCTTCCATATTTAAAATATCGAATACCAAAGAGCATTGATGCTCTTGAGTATGATGGAATCATAATTAGAATTAATGCTGCTTGAAAATAATTTGTGAATAGAATTTTAACTGAATAGATTCCAGCAATTTTTATAGCAAGAGATATAAAAATCGCAATTAACCCCATTACTCCTGTTCTGCTATCTTTCATAATCTCAAGAGAGCGTTCTTTAGAACGATGGCTAAAGAGCCCATCAGAGGCATCTCCAACGCCATCTAAGTGAAATGCACCTGTTAAAATAACCAACGCAACAACATCTATAATGGCAGCAACAGGGGGAGGCCAGAACAGAGAGGCAAAAGCATCAACACAGAAAAGTAAAAGACCAAGAATCAGCCCAACAACTGGAAAAAAACGAATCATTCCAATTGGAGAAAATGGGGCATTTCCAACTGGAATGATTGTAATGAACATTATTGCAGAACGTAAATCATCTATTCTCATTGCTTTGAAGGGTGGTGGTTTATGATACCACCACCGCCACCACGGTATGGTATATCATCTTTTTTCCCTTTAAGCCTTGAAGCAATAATATCAACTGGAATAGGGTTAAACTTAAGGTTTTGTTGGGATTGAGAATTAATTGAGTTGGCTATCTTTTTAGATTCTTCAGATTGGAGATAGCTTTTGATTGATTCAAGCAGCTCTTGTGATGCAGGGATGAGGTTGGCTATAACACCTGGTCTATCAAGAGTGTTAAGTTGTATAACATCTGGATTAATTCTGTAACACGCCTCTTTTAGCAACTCAATATCTTCAGTTGAGTCATTAAAATTGGGTAGAATAAGAATCTCAAGAGCGAGTTTGCCTTTATAAATATCTCTAAAATCGACAATGCCTTGAATATAAGAAGCTAAATCTATTAAGTTGTGGGGGCGGTTGATATTTTTGAATGATTTTAAAGATGCTGCATCAAGAGATGGTATTACAAGGTCTGCTTTTAACAACTCATTTCTGACAGCTTCGTCTCCTAAAAGCGTGCCATTGGTAAGCACTGCAACAGAGATTTGAGGTGTTGAGGTTTTTATATACTCTATTACATCTCCAATTCGAGAGTTTAGAGTAGGCTCTCCAGAACCTGAAAAGGTTATGTAATTAGGGACTGGATGGTTTGATAAATAGTGTTGAAGCTCCTCAATTACCTTGTTGTAAGGGACATACTCTTTTCGTTCAAGAGTTAGTTTTGTAGTACTTCCACATTCACAGTAAACGCAATCTAAAGAGCATATTTTGTGAGTAACTAAGTCAACTCCAAGAGAGACTCCAAGTCTGCGTGATTGAACAGGTCCGAAAAGATATTTATACATATTATAAAAAAGCCAGCAAAAAAATAGTTGTAAAGATTAAAATTTTAGAATGGGATATCATCGTCAGGTGGAACGGGATTGTTATTAACCATTCCGGGATCATGCTGCATAGGCTGGGAATTGGGGTTTGCTTTTGATGCATTGCCACTATATTGATAGCCTGTGCCATCACCTTGATAGCCTCCTCCTCCTGGATAACTGCCAAAATTTTGATTAGGTGGCTGCTGCTGTCTTGGAGGTTGATATCCCCCAGCTTGTTGATAACTGCCACCACCTTGATTGTATCCAGCACCATCTTGCTTTGTTCCAAGGAAATTGACAGTATCTGCCATTATTTTGGTGATATAGTGAGTCTGGCCATCTTTTTCATAAGAGCTTGTCTGGAGTCTGCCTTCAACATAAACTTGTCTTCCTTTTGCAAGATATTTAGCACAATTTTCTGCGGTTTTTCCAAATGCTACAATTTTATGCCACTCTGTCCGTTCCTGTTTTTCACCTGTACTTTTGTCAGACCACAATTCGGTTGTTGCAACCGAAAAATTGGAAAATGCCATTCCTTGAGGTGAATAGCGAAGTTCTGGATCAGCTCCGAGGTTACCAATAATAATCACTTTATTAATGCCAGCCATTTATGATCTCCTTAGATTAATTTTTTAATTAATTAATAAAAATGTGCAGAATTGAGTAAAACAGTTAAATCAGTTATCACTTTTAAACGTTGAACAGCTTTTACCCGAATAATTAAGATGTGTCAAACTCTCATATAAATGAGTCATGGCTCAGAGTGTGAAAGCTCAATAATACCTGCAATATCAAGTATTAAACTCACTCTTCCATCTGGCATTATTGTTCCGCCAGAGACACCTTTAATTTCATTAATCCCCATTCCAAGGTTTTTTATAACGGTGTTCTGTTTTCCAATAAGTTCATCGACCAAAAGTGCTATATGAAATCCATTATCTTCAACCACCACAACAACTCCGTCTAAATCATCTATATGCTTTGAAGCAGAATTTAAGTTTGAAAAGGAATTATTTACTCCTTCCTTGTATAGTTTAAACAGCCTATTGAGCCTGAAAAGTGGAATAAGTTTTCCAAGTACATTTATCATTTCACCTTTTTCAAATACATTTGAAATATCTTTTTTATCCACTTTAAGAGATGTTGCAATAGATAGGGTAGGAATTACATATATCTCATATCCAACGCGAACAACAAGTCCATCAATTATAGATAGAGTCAAAGGAATTTTTATTGAACATTTTGTCCCTTTTCCTTCAGTGGAAAATATAGAGACTTTACCTCTACAAGATTCAATGCTCTTTCTGACAACGTCCATACCAACACCTCGTCCAGAGACATCAGTTACTTTGCTTGCAGTGGTAAGACCCGGGTGAAATACTAAATTTAGTATCTCATCACTAAGTATCTTTTCATTCTCTTGTGAAGCTGCCTTTATAACTCCTTGAGATATAGCTTTTTCTAAAAGTTTTTTTCTGTTGATTCCTCTGCCATCATCTTCAACCTCAATAAAAAGATATCCACCCTTATGAAATGCTCTAAGTTCAATAGTTGCGGTTGCTGATTTGCCAGCATCTATCCGTTCTACTATACTATCCTCAACTCCGTGATCTACGCTATTTCTCACAAGATGGATCAAAGGATCTCCAAGTTTATCAACAAGAGTTTTGTCAAGCTCTGTGGATTCTCCCTTAATTATGAAATGAATCTGTTTACCAGTTTTTTTAGCAAGATCACGAGTTACCCTCTCCATTCTGTTAAAGAGTGATTTAAGCGGAACCATTCTTAAACTCAATCCAAGATTTTGAAGCTCTTTTGTTATTTTGTGAAGTGAGCTTAATGCCCTTAAAAGGCTTGATGATGCTATGCTTGTTATTTCAGGAGATTGAGTAACCATAGACTCTGCTATTGCAAGTTCTCCTATTATATTGACCATTCTGTCTAAGCGAGCTGCATCTACATTTATAGATTCTGTTAGAAACTGTGATGTTTGGTTTACAGGAGTTGTGGTCTCTTCACGTTCGGGTTGAGTTATATTATTATCAAACTCAATCAAATTTTCACTATCTGGGGTAGTACCACGATCAGAGAATATTAAAGCATCAGGCAGGGTTAAGTTTTTATTTGGCTCTTTTCCATCGTTCTCTGAGAGTTGGGTAGTACGCAAATCAAGATCATTATAACCATTAAATAGTTCGATTATTGCTTCAGGAGATGGTGCTGCACCAGAATTCCCTGCATAAACACTATAAGTTGATTCAAGCCAATCTTTCACAGCAAAAAGTGTGTCTACAATATTTCCAAAATTCTGAGTATCCATAAGGTCTTCTGCTTTATGGCACACTTTTTCTATATCTTTAAGGCCTAAAAAACCCGCCTCTCCTTTGGTTGTGTGAAAAATACGTTTAAGCTCCCCTTGTGCATAAGCTCTGTTGTTATTTTTTTCGATATCCAAAATAAGTACTTCCATTTTTTCAAGTGTATTGCTCTGCAATGATAGGAACTCTGCAAAATCTTCAATATTTAGAAAAGCTGGAAGCTGACCTGGGTGGCTTAAATTTATCTCTTTTGGTGCAGATTCTGTTAACTCTTTATCTTTGATGTGTGGTTTTATAACTCCACCGTTCTTATCAGTTATTATAGTGTCGCCACTATTATCTGTTTTTATAACTTCATCAGCATTTTGAGGTGTTTCTTTATATTCAACCTCTTTTAGAAAATCATGTGTAATTTCAGGAGCAATTTTTGGTTGAACCTCTTTATGCTTGGGTTCAATATCAGATGTTCTATTGATAAAATGCAAAAAAGATTTCATCTCAGAAACTATAAGGTTTACAGAATCAACATGACTCTCAATATCTGACATATTATCCGATAACTTGTCGTTGTCTGCTGCCTCATAAGATAATGAATCAGATTTTTTTTGTTCCATAATAGTTTTTACAATCTTGCCAGCTTTTTTTGCATCTTCAGCAAGCTCCAAAAAATTAGAATCTTTTGCCTTTTGAAAAAATATCTTTAGAAGTGCTAAAAGTTTTGAAAAACTTTCGGTGTCAGAAACATCGGCAAGAACACACTCAAGAGAAATATCTTCAAGGATAGACTCTAAAGTTATTTGGTTATCTTGCGAATTATTTATATCTGGTGCAATTGTTTTATCAGGCATAGTATTTCTCAAAAAATAATTTATGTTCTGTGATATATTTGAGTAAAAATTTGGATAAAAAATAATTTTAGCACTATTTGAACTTATAGCTTTATACAATCTTTGTGCAAAATTGCATCATAAAACTGATTTTAGGTCAAAACAATTTTTTTCTTTTCCATGTAAAGATTAAATATGTTGCTACTAAAATTAAATATATGGTAGATTTTTAAGTATTAATTTATTTTTAGGTCGCCGTATTTTATTTTTTGAGTTACTTAAATTGGGATTTATATATATGAAAAATATATTGATAATT
>JADFXA010000045.1 GCA_015233755.1 Desulfamplus sp.
TTTTCTTCAGCAATTCTTGCCTCTTCAGCTAACCTTTTTTCTTCTGCAATACGTTTTTCTTCAGCAATTCTTGCCTCTTCAGCTAACCTTTTTTCTTCTGCAATACGTTCTTCTTCAGCAACTCTTGCCTCTTCAGCTAAACTTTTCTCTTCTGCAATTTTTACTGCATCATCTTCATTAATTAAAGAAGGGGTGGACTCCGCTACAAAAAGCGTTTCTGACATTTTCTCAATATGTTGTCCAGCTTTAGATTTTGATTGTTGTGTTTTCTTTGAATTTGTTTTTTGTTCATCTTGACCAGTTATATTTTTTTTCTTAGTAGTTTTTTTCTTTGCTGTTGCCATATTTCCTCTTTATATGTAGAGTTTGATAGTTTATTTTACATAAATAATTATTCATATATTTAAAATTTGCAAAACATATATACAATAATTGTTTTCTTGTAAAACACTTTGTTAATTCGGCTTTTAAAGGAATTGCTAACTGTGAAAAGATTAAGTGAAATAATCAGAAAACGCAAAACATTTGCCATTGCTTTTTCAGGTGGAGTGGATAGTACATTTCTGGCTGCATTAGCTAAAAACGTTTGCAAAGAGGGAGTAGTTGCTATAACCGCAGACTCAAATTTCTATCCACGAGAAGAACTAAAGAGTGCTATTAAAATCGCGGAGCTTATTGGTATTAAACATTTTATAGTTAAAGTAGATTTGATGGATGACTCAAACATTATTATGAATTCTAAAGAGAGATGCTATTTTTGCAAAAAAAGAGTGTTTGATTCTATAAAAAACAAAGCAATGGAGCTTGGATTTGAAACCCTTGCTCATGGTGCCAATATAGATGATTTACAAGATTATCGACCTGGTCTTAAGGCTGCAAAAGAGATGGATATTTTTTCTCCTTTGATTGAAGCTAAAATGACCAAAAGCCAAATCAGGCTTGCGTCAAAAGAGATGGGTCTCTCTACATGGGATATGCCAACTCAATCCTGTCTTGCAACTCGGATTCCATATAACCAAAAAATAACTGTTGAAAAACTTAGTAAAATTGAAGCCTGTGAACATTTTCTTAACCAACTTGGATTTTTGGGTATTCGTGTTCGCTATCACAGCGATATGTCAAATAACGATATTGCAAGAATCGAATCTCCACAGCAATCAATTCATATAATGGCTGAAAGAGATGTAAGAGATCGTATTAACTCATTTTTTAAAGCTCATGGATTTAAATTTGTATCTCTCAATTTAACAGGTTATATTTCCGGGAGCATGAATTATTGACAAGTATCAATATCAATCTAATCTTATCTCTCTACACTTTAATTGCTCTTGAACAATAAAAGTGCTGATCTTAAACTAAGATTAGATATAACAAATCAAACTACAGGCAAATATTTAGAATAAGGATTTTATTTACCCAATGAGACCAGAAGAGAAAATACGCAATCAGGAGACAATAGAGACTATTACAGAATTAATTAATAGTGGTGTTGAGAAGATGTGTGTGATAATGCGTCATTCAGACCGTTTTTTTCACAAAGACAGCTCAATGGAGCCATTTATGGGGCTTACGGAAAAAGGCAAAGATTTTGCCATGAAACTTGGAACTCAACTTCCTAAAGCTCCTAAGCCACGTCTTTTTTCAAGTCCCTTTGGAAGGTGTATTGAAACCGCATACCTAATTGATAAAGGTTATATAAAGACACATGGTATTTTAAATACGCATAATTGTATGGCAATTGAGCTCTCACCCTTCTATATAACAGATATTCATAAAGCAATTGCTATGGTTAATGAGCTTGGAAATGTCAATTTTTTAAGAAAATGGTTTAATAACGATATACCTGAAAATATAATGCAAAAACCTGAAATAACTGCAAATACAATAGCAGAGTTTATGGTAAATCAGATGAGTGAGCTTAAAAGCGGTGAGATTGCAATGTGCGTCTCGCATGATTGGAATATTTTTCCATTAAAAGAGTATAAACTTGGATTACCTCATGAAGAGTATGGGACTGTTGGGTATCTTGAGAGTGTTGTTGTTTTTGAGAAAGAAAAAAAGATCTATATTGTAAATTATCAAAAAAAGGCTTCTCTTTTATAAATATATCCATATTAGACATGTTGCATAATCACGGGCATTTTTTAATTATTTCATTTAAATTAAAATAATTATGTAATTGTGCAACACATCTATTATGGCATATCTCTATTAAAACCTTTCTTATTCATATTTATAATTTCATCAATAAGTTGCTGTCCAAATCTTGCAGTAAAATGATCAACTCCATACCGCCAACCAGTCATACGATTATTATCACCTCTTTTGAGCCGTGCATTTTCAAGGATTGAGTTAGCAGGGCGTTTAGCTGGTAAAGGGTAATCCGCTGTTGTGCAAGGGACAATATTTGCAGGCACTTCAATTTGTTTTAAAAAATAGAGGGCAAGCTCATACCATGAACAGTAACCCTCGGCTGTGGCATGATAAATTCCCTGTCCCTTTATCTGAACAAGCCGTTCAATTTGAAGCGCAAGACGAAGCGACCATGTTGGAGAGCCAAATTGATCATCTACCACTTTTATCTGCTTTTCTGGTGTTAAGAGAGCAAGTTTTAGCATGGTCTTAAGAAAATTATTGCCATTTATGCCATATAGCCACGCCGTCCTCACAATTATATGATTGTCAGTAATCTCTGCTACTCGTCTTTCACCTTCAAGTTTCGTTCTTCCATAAACAGATAATGGGTTTACCTCATCTGCTTCAGTATAAGAGAGCGGAGGTTCTTTCGTGCCATCGAATACATAATCAGTAGAAATATGAACCATTGTAGCATTTATTGACTTACATGCTTCAGCAATATATCCTGGACCATCTGTGTTGACTAATTTGGCAATATGTTCTTCCGACTCACATTTATCCACTTGAGTATATGCAGAACAATTTATCACAACATCAGGAGCAAATTTTGTAATAATAGTAAGAACTCTACTTTTATCTGTAATATCAAGCTCGGGAAGATCGTAAGCTATAACCTCATTTTCTTTCCCAAACACCCGCTGGCAATCCCAGCCAAGTTGCCCATTCCCTCCGCATATTAATACTTTCATAAAAATTCTCCGAAAGCATAACTTTTAAAAAGCTATTTTTGTTTGGTTGATAATTTAAAGAAATATCTAAATTCCTGAAAGAAGCCTGAATTTATCAGTAATAATAAGTAGTCCAAGAATAATAAGAAGTACTCCTGAAATATTATTTATATAACTCAATATTCTTTTGGTTTTTTTTCATAATCTCAAGTATCTTGTTAATAAAAAATGAGATGAAGAGAAATGGCAATGCTAAACCAGTTGAGTAAAGAATTAATAAGATAATGCCCTGAGAGACTGTCTCTTGACTGCCAGCAACAATTAGTATTGAGCCTAAAAGAGGACCAATACAAGGTGTCCAGCCCGCACCAAAAGCCATTCCAATGATAAATGTCCCCATAAGATGCATTGGTTTTTTACTTATATGAATTTTTTTTTCAAAGTTAAGGCTCTTAATATTTATAATGCGAAGAAGGTGAAGCCCAAAAATAATAATAATTGCACCACCAACATACCTTATAAGCCATGTAAATGTGGAGATAAATACCCCTAAAAACGATACTGAAGCCCCCATTACAATGAAAACAAAAGAAAATCCTCCAATATATGCCAATGTTGCAAAAACTACTTTTTGGCGTAATTTACGGTCATCTCCAGTTGTAAGTTCGTCTAAGGATAACCCAGTGATGAAGCTAAAATACGCTGGAATAAGCGGCAAAATACAAGGGGAAAAAAATGAGAGTAACCCCGCAAAAATAGCCGCTTGGTATGATATTGTTTCAGTAAACAATCTATTTTCTCCATATAATAATTATTTGGATTTTTAACAAATATTTAGTAATTTATTCTTTTAAATTAATCAGTTTCCACATTTTTTGCAAGTTTGTTTGTAGAATTTAATAAAAATATAATATAATTTTAAAATTTAAAGCTTATGTTTACAAATTTAGAGAGATACTAATGGAAAAAATCGTTAATCATATTAGCTCATGGCTAAAAGACTATTGTTTGAAATCGGGTTTAAATGGGTTTGTAGTTGGGGTATCCGGTGGTATTGATTCTGCTGTAACTTCAACATTGTGTTGTAAGGCTGGATTGAAAGTTATCGTCCTAAATATGCCGATTTATCAATCTCAAAACCAATTAAATCTTTCAAATAGCCATATTAATTGGCTTGAAAACCATTTCAAGAATGTTAAAGGAATAATAATTGATTTAACACCATCTTTTAAGGCTATTCAAGATAGTCTGCCAAAAGAGATTCAAGATGATTTAACTATGGCAAACACAAGGTCTCGCCTTCGTATGCTAACTCTTTATGCCTTTGCAAGTCATAATAAGCTTCTTGTAGCTGGAACTGGCAACAAAGTTGAGGATTTTGGCGTTGGGTTTTATACTAAATATGGTGATGGAGGAGTTGATATTTCTCCAATTGCTGATCTATTTAAAACAGAAGTTTTTGCCATTGGAAAATATTTGGGGATAAATGACGATATAATAAATGCACCCCCTACTGATGGTCTTTGGGAAGATGGCAGAACTGATGAGTCTCAGATTGGAGCAACCTACCCAGAGCTTGAATGGGCAATGAGGTATGAACAGAATAAAAGCTATGTGAATGAATTGGAATATGACTTTAAAGTGAGAACTTCTACTCAAAGCATTGAACAAGATAGGTTCAGGATTTTATCTGATGAAGAGCGTGATGAAAGTTTGTTATCACCAAGACAGAAAGAGGTGCTATCAATTTATAGAAGATTTAATAATATGAATCGTCATAAAATGGAGCCTATTCCAGTATGTAGAATACCTTATGGTTTAAATTCTTTATAATGAGTATGTGTAATAAATTTTATTCAATTGCAGATAGCTATCTAAATTGAATGATAGTATTAGAGATATAAGTTTTTCAATCATACAAATTTTTAGTGAGGGAATTTTAATATGGAGAATTTAAACGAAAAAGCTTTCTTAAATGATACAACTCTTGACAAAAATAAATTTCAGAAGATTCATAAAGCATCTTTGGAGATTTTAAAGGAAAGAGGCCTTTGGGTAGGCTCTGAAGCACTTGTAGCTACAGCAAAATTTCATGGACTTAAAACTGACGGGGAAAAAATATTTTTTACCGAATCTGATGTCGAAAAAGCAATTTCCAATGCCTCTTCATCAAACAAATTTACACTGCTTGCCCGTAATCCAAAATACAACATTGATTTCAATATTGATTACAGTGCAACAGGTATAGGCAGATCAGCACCATTTATATTTGATCCATCAGGGAAAAGACGTCAGGCAGATGGTAATGATTATATATCAGCTATTAAACTTGGTCAGATGCTTGATGCTGTTCAAATACAGGGCAATCTTGTTTATCCTGGGAATGTCCCTAATGATAAGCTGTTCCAGTTTATGATGGCAAATCAAATACTTTACTCTGACAAACCATACAATATTTCAGCAATTTCTGACCTTGAGATGCTTTGTATGGCATTTAATATTACACCAGAAATATTGAGAAAAACTGATGCACTATCTTCTCATAATAGCCATATATCTGAAAATAATATAAACTCCACAATAAACACTCAAAGCAACTTTATCTCTTATGCACAATGCACTGTAAATTGCATATCTCCGTTGATTCTTGCAGGAGATCAAGGAGACTTTCTAATAGCTATGGCAGAACATGGCATTGCCATAAGTATATCTCCATGCCCATCTGCTGGCATGACGGGACCATGCTCAGTGCTTGGCAATGTGATACTTAACAACTGCGAAGTGTTAAGTATTCTTGTTTTAACGCAGCTTATAAAACCTGGATTGCCTATATTTTACGGTGCTTTCCCATGTTCATGTGATATGAAATCTATGAGTATAACCTACGGCGGACCTGAAAGCCGAATGATGGAGTCTGGTGCTGCCTTGATGGGCAAAGGCTATGGTTTGCTTACACGCGGTAATGTTGGAATGAATGATGCTCAAGCGTGTGATTTCCATGCTGGTGCTGAGTCAATGTTTTGTTTTATTAATGCCTTACAAAATAAGATAAATTTTCTTCCTGGATGTGGAATCATGTCAAGTTTTGCAGCAGCTTCATTGGAAAAATTGATTATGGACGCTGATCTTGCTGCTTATACTAAAAGATTTCTTGAGCCAATTACTACTGATGATATTGATGAGCTTGTGGAATTGATAAAAACAGTTGACCCTAAAACTAATTTTGTAACATCACCTCATACCTTTACAAATTTCAGAAAAGCTTTGCATCACCCTACACTGTTTTGGAGAACTAATTATGATAAATGGGAAGCAAAGGGAAAAACTCTCATTGATCAGGCAGCAGAGCGGGTCTCCATACTTTTAAAAACTTACTCTCAACCATCAATTGACTTAACTCTTGAATCACGTCTTAAAAATTATATTTCTTAATTTAATGGTAAAGCAGCGAATCAGATAAAAAGTTCAATTTAACATCCCAAAGATAGTAGGAATTTTAATAATTCTCTATGCAATACTCTGTAAATATTAGTAATGGTATGCTACCACAAAGTAAAATTCATATAAACCTAAATGCCCTTGCCAACAATGTCAAAAGACTTAAGGAAAGATCTTCTCCTAATGTGGCTCTTATGGCGGTAGTAAAGGCAAATGGTTATGGTCATGGCGCTGTTGTTATTGCCAAAACTGTTCTTGAAAATGGAGCTTCATCTCTTGCCGTTGCCCGTATACATGAGGCTGTTGAACTACGTAAAGCTGGCATTGAAGCTCCTATTTTACTCTTTGGAGATGTGTTACCTTGTCAGTTAGAGTGGCTTACTCTAAACGATGTGAGTATAACAATTGGGTCTTTAAGTAGTGCTAAAGATATTTCTAAAGCTGCAAAAGTGATCTCTGGTTCAGCTTTACCTTTGGATAATTTAGCTAAGTCAAAAAATCATAATATATTAACCCAAGTAGTTAAAGTCCACATTAAGGTAGATACAGGTATGGGTCGTATTGGTTTTGTTATTCCGGCTCTACCTGTATCTGGTTCATCTAATATAGAGCAATCAAATCAAGCTTTGTTTGATAAAATTGTAGATGAGATAATTGAGATAACTACCATTGACAACATTGAGGTTGAAGGCATTTATACACATTTTGCAAATGCAGATATAAAAGATAAAAGCCATGTTAATGAACAAATTCAAAATTTTAATGCTATTATCAATGCTCTTCGAAACCGAGGTTTTAAACCGAGAATTTGTCATGCTGCAAATAGTGCCGCAACTATAGAGATTCCAGAAGCTCATTTCAATATGGTTCGTGCGGGTATTGCAATGTACGGTCTCTATCCCTCAGATGAGAGTAATCGTGAGTTTATTGAGCTTGAGCCAGTGATGTCGGTTGCATCAAAAATAATTCATTTAAAAAATGTTCCTTCAGGATTTAAAGTAAGTTACGGAAGCACTTATATAACATCATCGCCGACAAAAATTGCCACCGTGCCAATTGGTTATGCAGATGGATATAGCCGTCTTTTATCTTCCAAAGGTGAGATGTTGGTGAAAGGTGTAAGGTGTAAAGTTGTAGGCCGTGTCTGTATGGACTACACTATGATTGACGTGGGTCACATTCCTGATGTAGAAGTTGGTGATGATGTAGTTGTTATGGGGAGACAGGGTAATCAGGAGATTTCAGCTGATGAGATTGCTTGTCATATTAATACTATTAATTATGAAGTTGTATGCTCTTTTAATCGAAGAATGCCTATTGTTTATAACTAAATGCAGTTCTTATTTACAATTAATTTTTGATATGTAGTCAGAATTTTAATTGACAATAATTTTTGTTTATCTTAAAAGAACGCAACAGTAATAACGTGGCAAGCCGGAGTGGTGGAACTGGTAGACGCAGAGGACTCAAAATCCTCCGCCCGCAAGGGTGTGCGAGTTCAAGTCTCGCCTCCGGCACCAAGTTAATTAATTTTCTACTATAAAACTCATAAAAGCCTCTTCAAAATCTTCTTTAAGATGTCCAAAACTTCTTCTCTTCTACAATATTCATTTTTTTTATTAAAATCGCGCCAATAATCATTACTTCATATATATTTTTTTTGATATTCAAAAGAACAGAGTTTTAATAGTCAGTTAGGACAATTAGTTGAGGAAATTTGATTTGTATAAAAAAAGGAAACTATATTAATAATGGAAAACATTATAAAGCCTGATTTTACTAAAAACGGAGGACTTGTTCCTGCGGTTGTTCAAGATAATGAGACAGGAGAAGTTTTAATGCTTGCATATATGAATGAAGAGTCTTGGAAAGAGACTTTAACTTCAGGAATGGCAACGTATTACAGCAGATCAAGAAAACAACTTTGGAAAAAAGGTGAGACATCTGGAAATATTCAGATCATTAAGGAGATAAGGCTTGATTGCGATGAAGATACAATTTTAATTAAAGTAGAACAGATTGGCAATGCTGCTTGTCATCTTGGTTATAAAAGCTGCTTTTTCAGAAAAATAAATAGCAATGGTACTTTTCAAACTGCTGGAGAACTAATATTTGATCCTGAAAAAGTATATTTTAAAGAATAAAAATAGCTCATATATTATCTATATTAAGGAATTGAACTTTATATGAAAAAATTACTAAAACTTGGCATTCCAAAGGGAAGCCTTCAAGATGCTACAGTTGCACTTTTTAAACGCTCTGGATGGAAAATAAACGTAAATGGCAGAAGCTATTTTCCAGACATTAACGATGATGATATTGAATGTGCATTATGTAGGGCACAGGAAATGTCAATTAACGTAGAGAGTGGTATTATTGACGCGGGACTTACAGGAAAAGATTGGATTGCAGAACATGGATCCGATGTGCATGTAGTAACCGATCTTATATATTCAAAAATGAGTGCAAGACCAGCAAGGTGGGTGCTTGCAGTTGCTGGTGACTCTCCAATAAATTGTCTTGAAGACCTTGAAGGTAAAACAATTTCGACAGAGATTGTACAGTTTACAAAGAGATATTTTCAAGATAGAAATATTAATGTAAATGTAAAATTTTCTTGGGGAGCTACAGAGGCAAAAATTGTATCTGGGCTTGCCGATGCAATTGTAGAAATAACAGAGACAGAAAGTACTATACGTGCGCATAATCTAAAAGTTATCCATGAGATAATGCAGACTAATACACAGCTTATCGCAAATAAATCAGCATGGAATGCTCCTGCAAAAAGAAAAAAAATAGAACAAATTGCGCTTCTTTTACAGAGCGCCCTCGTAGCTGAAAGATTAGTAGGACTTAAGATGAATGTGCCTCAATCAAAGATGGATAATGTTATCACACTACTTCCAAGTCTCAATGGACCAACAGTTTCACCACTATACAATTCAGATTGGTTTGCAATTGAGACAGTTGTTGACAATAATGTTGTAAGAGATCTGATTCCTGAGCTTATAAGTGCTGGAGCAGAAGGGATAATTGAATACTCTTTAAATAAGGTGATTTAGGAACTCTTTATACTTTATATTGCTCTTTTTGTCATAAAATAAGTTTTGCACATATATAAAAACTAATTTCATTACATTTTCAAGCATAAATAAAAAAGGGGCTGATTTCTCAGTCCCTTTTTAGTTATAACTATTTTCTACTATTCAATAAAATTGAATATATGCTTAGAAAGCAATCTCAAGCTGTGTAACAAGGATTTTTTCTGGATCTATATCAGCTGCACCAGACTGAACTTCTGGATCTGAATAAAGATAGGTTATCCAAAGTTGTGTATTGGTAGCAATAGTATATGTAGCCCATACGTTGAATGATGTAATATCATCAACAGTAGTAACAGTATCTTCTTCTGGTTGGAAATAACCAAATTTAGCACCTAATGCTACTATATCCATTGGAGTATATTTTGCTTGCACTGTTATACCTTGAACTCCAGCACTATCACCAGTTGGATCAAATATATCTGCAGTTGGAGTTGCTGCAAATTCGCCAGAGAAAGGAGTATTCATACTCATTGGAGTAAATGTCCACCAGTTACAGAAACCAGTAAACTGTGTCTCGTTAGCATCTGTTGTTCCAAGTGCATAAACAATCTCTGCGCCAAGATTTACAGCGTCAGAAACATTAGAATCAACTCCAAGATAGAACTGTGTTCCAGTATAGTCGGTTTTACCTTTGTTGGTATCACCACTTGCCATAGCAAGCTCACTTGTCAAGTTTACCATACCGAGCTTACCAGTTCCCTGAATACCTACCATAACAGGAGAATCCTCAACATCTGTGTCATCATTTTTTGCACCAACAAAAAGATTACCATTAAATACATCACAAGTATAATTTACATTGAGTGCATAGAAATCTTCATCTTGTTGATTTGTAGCTTCGTCTGAAAGAGAACCATTTTCATCAATTTTTGCATAAAGAAGACTGGTTGTAACAGGTGCAAAATTTAGATCAAATTTAAAACCAGGAACGTTAGCATCAAGAACCTTGTTTACACCAAGACCCATATATTGCTGACCAGCTCTCAAACTCCACATCTCTTTTTTAATATCAACAAATGCTCTGTCAATATCAAGTGTGTTTGTAGCTTTTGCGCGAGGGCGAGTAATAAGTCCGCCATTAAATCCATCACCCCATGTTGCATCTGCCCAATCAGCTCTAAGCTGAACAGTTACATCATCAGCAACATTAATTTTTGTTCCAATTCTTAGTCTTTGGTCAAAATAACTATTATCTGAACCACCAAAATCTTGATTTTTTGTATCCCATGCACGAACACGGAATCCACCAGAAATTGCAACTTTGTCATCTGCATAAACAGGTGCAACGAACATTACCGCACATATAGCAGCTATAAGAACTATTGTAGTTTTTTTCATCTCGTTTGTTTTCCTCCTACAAAAAACAAATATTTATTGTTTTAATTTTTAATTAATAAGTTTGAATAAAATAGTCAAAACACATCTTACTTTTTATCAATAATCTCTATACTCTTTTGATTGCACCTCCTTTCATTTTGAGTTTTTAATATTAAAAAAACATATCTAAATTTTTGATAAATTTTCGAGTAGCGATACCAACATTAAAAGGTCATGTCAAGCATTAATAAAAATTTAATATTAATAAAACCTATTTTATATAACAAAACAGATTTCATTATACTTTATTTGTGGTAAATTATTGCATCAAATCATAAGCAGTTATAACGCTTTCAGAATCTGCAAATGAAGAAAGAGCATCTTTTACAACATTGGATAAAACAAGCTCTTTAGCTCCATCATTATCAAAGTCCTCAATGACAAAATCGCTTATTCTACCCGTTTGTTCAGGTGTTGACCACTGCAAAGAGAACCCCGTGCTATTCCAAAACGCACAATGTATGGCTCCTTTATTATATCTTTTGAATTTACTCAGATACCCACCCACAATATCACTGTTTGAGGCGTAAAGGATTTCAATATTGCCATCATTATTTACATCAGAAGGCCTTATAGACAAAGGAAAGTATTGAACAGTAAGGTCGTCAGTTGGACTTTCTTTAGGTAGTATGAAATAATTCATATTTCCTCCAGACTTATTTACATCTCTCCATATTACACCACCACTTTGATTGAACAAAGTAAGATGGTCAGCTTTATCATAGGCAACAATTTTTGGAGTGCTATCTCCTGTTATATCACCAAACAAAGAACCTAAAACATTTGCTTTTCCAGATTCCAGAATAGCTTTTGACGGAACATATCCTTCACCATCCCAAATCATTTTAGATATTTGAGAACCATAAATATTATCTTTTTCTGATTTTTGCTTCTGTCCTAAGAGTACTTTGCCTTCTATTTTTGTCTCAATTACTTTGAAATACCAAGGAATATTTTTAACAACTTTAACATAATTAGTTCCATCATACTCAATAACAAAAGAGTTTGGCATATTCTTATCTGGATTTAGACTTGTAATAAATATCTCTTGAGTTCCATTTTGATTAATATCAGCAACATCAACGCTA
>JADFXA010000046.1 GCA_015233755.1 Desulfamplus sp.
CCCCTCAGGAAATCTCATATCGCCTTCAAACGGAGCCCACTCTATTTTTTTAATTGGTTCTGGAGGAGTGCTTAATACATAAAATTGAACATCTACCTTAGTAGTTGCAACAGTCTCTCCTTTACTATTCAGTGCCTTAATCATAACATCGCCAGTAGAGTCTTTTACATCAACGGTATCTTCATAGCTTTCCCATGGCTCTAACTCTATCTCTCCATTCTCTTTCATATAACCAAAATAATAAAGAAGTCGTGCCGGAGTAGATCTAAATTTAATTTTTGTTGAAGAAGGAGCTAATTGATTAAAAAGGTGATCGTAGGAGTCCTGAGTTGTCCAGAACTGTTCCTGTTTTCCTCCAGAACCCATGTAACATGCCATATCGCCTAAAAGACCACGCCCACCTACTTCGTAAGGATGTTGATCTGCCGGAATTTTAGTTGCAGAGACATTGTCAAGAGCTAATCTTCCATTTGCACAGCTGTAATTCGAATTCTCACGATTATCCCAGTCCGACCCTTTAAAATGATCTGGTGCAGGATTGACACTGCAACGGAGTGAACCTCCTGAATAAGTATCTCCTACTCCATAAACATGCGCAATCTCATGTGCAACTGTTGCTTCGGCATCTTCATCTTTTGCAACTACAATATTTGTTGGTTTTCCATATGTATATCCCTGAAGAGTACCATTAGGATAGCCTTTTGGTCTGTCTGAAATAAACCCAACAATCAATTCATAACAGCCTGGCTTATCAGGATTTGATGAGCAATCGTTAGGCATAAGATTGGTTAATGACTCCCACAGGTTTCTTTGCCCATCATCTGTTTCAAGGTTATATTTCGAGTCAGATGCATCAAACTCTTCTCTTATCTGCCACTCTATTTTATTGTCAGCTATGGGATAAACCTTTTGAGTGTATTGCCACATGGTTTTCCATTTTTCACCCTCAACCTGAGTAATGGTTCCATTGTAGTTAGCCTTAACAGCCATAGCAAGAACGCGTACTGATTTTCTCTCCTTAAACTCATAGTTAGTTCCATCAGTCGTTTTATTAATATTGTTGACTGTAACATCAAACAGATAACTTCCGGCAGCCCAATTGCCGCAAGTATCCAGAGATGGGCACAAGAAATCAACAGAATCAGTGGGTTCTGAATACGATTTGGGTGAAAGCCGAGCTATTTCCTGACCATTTCGTTTAATAATTGCACGTGTTTCTGGTTCATTTACAGTAATCTTTTCATTAAGAAGAGCTCTGATTACCGTACTTTTTCCGGCTACAAAATTAAGATGATTATCTTTTTGGATACCTAAGGCTTGATTGATTTCGATGTTCTGGATTGACAGTTCTGCCATAGCGTTACTGAAAGAGAGAAACAGCGAAAAGAATAGAACTAAAACTAATCGTTTTTTCATAATTAATTCCTTCATATTATTTTTTTCACGATACCCAAGTTTATCGAATGGATAATAAAAGATTTGCCAACTTTCAGAGAGTTGGCAAATCTAAACCTACTTGTTGTTACATGTTGTTTGAAGTTGCAGTTGACTCACTAAACCTATACCCATAGAACCACGAATATCGGAAAGGACTAAAATCATTTAATTTTTTTAATATACTCAGATGTAATGGGGGTACCAATCTTTTTGAATTTACCTTGCTGAACACTATAAATCTGGAGAGAATCCACGCCAGCTCTATCAGTTGGTGAATAAGTCACAGGTCCAACTGTTGTTGGAGGCTGATATGCTTTATCGCCGTTCATTGCATTGAGTTCATCGTAAAGAGCCTTTTTAGTTACCTCAATACCTTTCTCCTTTGCACGACGGATAACCTCTGTTGCAACTTGAGCTACCATCACGCCGT
Source organism: Desulfamplus sp. (assembly GCA_015233755.1). Classification (GTDB taxonomy): domain Bacteria; phylum Desulfobacterota; class Desulfobacteria; order Desulfobacterales; family Desulfobacteraceae; genus Desulfamplus. The sequence goes on from JADFXA010000046.1 coordinate 1,868, forward strand.
TAGCATAATTATGTGAGTTTGCAGCCTTATTGTCACGGTTGTATTTTTTAGCAAGTGCAAGTTGAGCATCTGTTCCAGGCCCAGGCTCTGATGTAATAGTGTAGGATGTTGTCCAGAAAAAGTTCTCAGCAGCAGGACCAGCAAGATCAATAAGATCGTTTCCACCTGTGTAATGTGCACCAAGAAATGTTATTTTTCCAGCTTCACCAAATTTTTTTGCTGTAACACCGAGACGAGCAGCATCTTTTAGCATAGTTGCAACTGGTGATTGAATCGTTTGGCAAATAACATATTGCACACCTTTACTTACAAGACGTTGAAGCATAGCTGTATTATCAAGATCATTGCCATGCTCAACGACTTCAACAATCTCTATGCCAAGGCCAGCAGCAACAGCTTTTTCAAGGTCGCTTACAGGCCCTCTTCCAAATGCTGAAGGATGGATAAACATTGCAATTTTTGGTTTCCCGCCTTTACTATTTTTAACAATATACTCAGCAAGCAATATTGTCTGCTCAGAATATGAGGCAATTGGTAAAAAGATATATTTTGATCCTTCAACATTGCCAGCGTGAAAAGATGCGGGTAAAACTGGAATCTCTACCTCATCAAAATCCTTTTTCAGTGCAAGCGTGCTTCCAGTTGAATAGTTTAGATAAAATACAATGCCTTGATCAAGGAAATCTTCAAAATTGCGTTTGGTAACGTCTGTCTGATATTGATCATCCTTTATGGTACATTCGATCTTATCATCTCCAAGAAGTTTGGTGTCATTTACAAAACGAAAATAGTCTTCAACGCCTTTTGCATAAGGATTGCCAGCATCAGATGTGGGACCTGTTATAGCAAGAGAGAGTCCGATTTTATAGACTTTGCCTCCCGCATTTGCTAAAGAAGCCAATCCAATTAATGTTATCCCAACAACCAATGTAATAGTAATCTGACTAATCCAATTTGACCTTTTTACCTTTAACTCATTGCGTTTCATGTTGCCTCCTTAAGATTTTTAATGTTTTGTTTAGACTCTTCTTCTGCACTACAACTTCTTGTTGTTTAACCTGATACTTAATATTACAATTCTTATTTCGACAAAATTCTTTCTGCCCATGTTTTGAGAGCTGAAAGTTATTGAGTAATAAGCTCTTTAATTTGATCATTAATAAGATTTCCATCATTATCAAAACTAACAGTAAACGGATCAGAGAAAACTTCTGGTCTATTGAGTATGTGCATAAAATTTCTGCATAACTAATTTTTTATCTAATAACTCAAGACTTAAATCAAAGTTTTGAAAAAGGAACAATCTATTTAATATAGCAACATATCTTAATACCTAAATGGCCAAGTTTTTGTGTATGACTTTGCAATTCTCCACCAATTTGCAATACCTCTTGGTTCAAACATCAAAAATAGAACAATAACAAGTCCAAATGTAAATGGTCGAAGTGCTGTTGCAAGATTCATGGCAGAGGGCAGATAGTTACTTGCATATTCTGAAAACTTCTCCACTTGCAAATTTAGAATCTGTATGGCAGTTGGTCCCCAAAAAGATCCGTTAAGAGTTCCAAGCCCACCAACAATTGCCATTGCAAGGTATGTTATTGAATGGTGAAGAGTAAAAGATTCAATGCCTGCACCTTTGTAAAGAAACGCATGAACAGCACCTGCAACACCAGCTAAAAAGCCTGATAATGCAAAAGCGTAAACCTTTGTAAATCCAGGATGCATTCCCATTGCGTCTGCTGCACGGTCGTTATCTCTAACAGCTACAAGAGCCCTGCCATATCGAGTTTTAAAGAGATTTCTAATTCCAAAACCTAATAGTATGATCAAAACAAGGGTTACATAATACCAGAAAATATAATGATTTTCTCTTCCGATTTCACCTGTAAACCACATCACTCTGCCAACAGATATGGTCTGGCCTTGATTGAAAAAAGTTAAAAATTTTATTGCCCACTCAAAGATCATCTGAAAAGATAGCGTGGCAATAGCAAGGTAAAGATGTTTTAACCTAAGAGAAGGCAAACCAACAATAGCACCCATTATAGAACCAAAAAATCCACCAATAAGGATCAGAATAGGCCAAAAGTGTGTAAGAAGAATATGGCTATCACCTAAAACTCTTGAGAAGGATGCTATTGTATAAGCTCCTACCCCTACAAAAGCAGCATGACCAATTGATATAAGACCTGCAAATCCTGTTACAAGATTTAGCCCAAGCACAGCAATAACTGCAACAAGTATATTATCCACAACAAGCATGTAGGTTCTATTAAGAGGGAAAAAGATTGGCCACATGAATAAGATAAGCAGAAAGATTGAGAATATGAGCCTGTCAAGATTTGTTAGAAATGTCCTTTGCTCCTCTTGATAAGCTGTAAAAAAATTACCAGTAGCTAACCATCTATTTACTGACATAGTTTATCCCTCTTTATTTTTGTTAAATTCACAACTCTTAAGCCTATATTCTCTACAATAGAGTAAAGAAAGCCTATCTTTACCTACTTCACATCTGTTTTTTAAATTATACTCTTTCAATCTCATGTATGCCAAAAAGCCCATGGGGTTTTATAAGAAGAATGATAAGAAGAATGACATAAGGTAAAACTTCACCTGTGCCATTTAATCCCCAATTACCGTCAAGGTAGCCACCAGCAAACTGCTGGATTAGACCCATTATTATGCCAGCAACAACAGCGCCAAGTATTGAATCAAGACCACCAAGTATAACTACGGGAAAGACTACAATCCCAAAAGCATGAAGTGTATCAAAATTGAGACCTGTAATATTGCCAATTATACCGCCAGCAGCAGCAGCTGAAAGACCAGCAGTTGCCCAAGCAAGACCAAATACACTCGGAACAGATATACCGACAGACATTGACGCAAATTGATCGTCTGAGACAGCACGCATTGATATACCGACAGTCGATTTTTTGAAAAACCAAGAAAAGCTGCCAATCAGCAAAGTTGTGATGATAACGCCAACAAGCTGAGTCCAAGAGATAGATACACCAGCAATTGCAATAGGTTCTGATGGTAGAAATTGTGGAAATGAAAAATTTTTAGTTCCAAACGGGGTAAGATATATTAATCCATCAATAATAGATGCAAGACCTATTGTAACCATAATAACTGAAATAATAGGTTCTCCTATAAGTCTGCGAAGGAAAATTCTCTCAACGCTCCACGCAAGGAAAAATGTAACTATTAGACTTGCAAAAAAAGATATGTATATTGGAATAGCAGCCCATACTGTTAGAGCATAGGTTATAAAAGCACCTGAAGCAATTATTTGTCCATGAGCAAAGTTTGCAACTCTGCTTGATTTATAGATAAGCACCAATCCAAGGGCTGCTAAAGCATATATGGATCCAACCACTATACCACTTACTACAATCTGAAAAAAATAGCTCACTTTGCACCTCGCTTTTTTATTATTTCTTATTTATTAAGCAATTTTTTATTATGAGATATTTTGGCTTTTTATAGCCAAATACTAACTAACTATTAAGAATTTTTTACAAGACAATTATATATGTAGGAGTCTAACACGAATCGCCTTTTTGAGGTAAAAATATCTAAGGCGGTAAGAATTGATATATTTAGCTGATAGCTGAAATGAGTTTTATTACGAATTCATTATTGAATCAAGTATCTTTTTTATAAAACAGGATACTGGCAAGTATCCTGTAATTTAAGCTTTATCTCTAAATATCTGTTTTTATTAAGGAAAGAGGATGGTGGTAATGGTATAATCTATTTTTCAGGAAAATCAGCAACACACTCTTTAAAAATATGCCCCATTTTAAGCTGTTTACACTTAAGATAGCCTTGATTATGTTTATTTGGCACAATTTCAATAGGAACTTGCTCAACAATTCTCAAACCATAGCCTTCAAGACCTATCATTTTTGTAGGATTATTTGTCATAAGCCTCATTTTCCTAATACCTAACTCTGCTAAAATCTGCGCCCCAATTCCATAATCTCTCATATCTGCTTTAAATCCAAGTTGAATATTAGCCTCAACTGTATCACATCCTTGCTTTTGAAGTTCATAGGCCTTTAGTTTGTTGACAAGACCAATTCCTCGCCCTTCTTGACGTAAATAGACAATAACACCACTGCCTGCCTCATCAATCATTCGCATTGCCTTATGAAGTTGTGCAGCACAATCACACCTCATCGAACCAAATATGTCTCCCGTCATGCACTCAGAATGAACTCTTACTAAAATTGGCTTTTCAGGATTAATTTCGCCTTTTACCATTGCAATATGGGTTAAATTATCTAAATCATTTTCATAAGCAATAATTTTGAACTCTCCGCCAAATTCAGTAGGAATTGTGCTTTGAGCGGCTTTTCTGACAAAAGATTCTGTTCTTAGGCGATAAGCAACAAGATCTGCAATTGTGCAGATACCAATATTGTGTTTTTCGCTAAATTTTTCAAGAGATGGCATTCTCGCCATTGTTCCATCTTCGTCCATTATTTCGCAGATAACTCCAGAAGGTTTGCATCCAGCAAGTTTAGCAAGATCAACAGACCCTTCAGTCTGACCAATTCTAACCATAACACCGCCATCTTTTGCCCTTAGAGGAAATATATGTCCGGGTCTTGCAAGATCGTCAGCAGTGGTCTCATCTGCAACAGCAACCTGAATTGTTGTTGCCCTGTCAGCAGCAGATATTCCAGTTGTAACACCTTTTTTAGCTTCAATCGATACTGTAAAGCCAGTGCCAAACTGTGAAGTGTTATCTTTGACCATTAGAGGCAATCCAAGTTTGTCTGCCATTTCACCAGTCATAGAGAGGCAAATCAAACCTCTTCCATATTTTGCCATAAAGTTAATAGCCTCTGGTGTAACTGCTTCGGCAGCCATAGTGAGATCGCCTTCATTTTCACGATCTTCATCATCAACCAAAATAACCATTTTACCTGCTTTTATATCCTCAATAGCCTGTTCAATTGTAATGTGCGGCATCTTTTTATCTTTTAACTCCTTAAAAATACTAAAAAACTTAATGAATAAAAACCTATTTTATAAAAAACCATTTTGAGCCAACAGTGCCATACTAATATCTTTTTTAGGGCTAAGAGCATTCCCATTTTTAGCACTATAATCGCTTTGTTTATTGTGACCACCTAAAGCACCTAACTGCAGAAATTTTTTAACATACTTTCCAAGCATATCAGTCTCAATATTTACCTCATCTCCAACATCTTTAAAACCAATTGTCGTAATAGATGCTGTATGGGGAATTATACTCACTTCAAAGTCAGTGTCAGAGCATCTGTTAATTGTAAGGCTAATACCATCAACAGCAACTGAGCCTTTAGTTATCATCTCTGATGCAAGTTGAGGAGAAACTTCAATAGATACAATAACAGCATTGCTATTTTTTTGCTTTGATTTAATTGTGCCTGTTCCGTCAATATGCCCGGATACAAGATGGCCATCTAACCTATCAGAAAGTCTTAGCGCCCTTTCAAGATTTACTCTTGAACCTGATTGAAGTTTTTTAAATGTTGTTCGATATACAGTCTCTGGTGCCATATCAACGGAAAAAGAGCGGCGTTCAAGCGTTACAGCAGTCAAGCAAGCACCATTTACAGCAATGGAATCTCCAACTTTACTCTGTGATAGATCAAGTTCAGTCTCAATAGTTAGAATCTTACCCTCGCCCTTAGGTTGGATTCTTCTTAAAACACCAAATCCTTCAATTATTCCTGTGAACATATCTTTAATCCGTTGAATACTAAATTTACTATAAATATACCATCTTAATAGAATCTAACCAATTATTTCAAATACCCTTGAATAAGTGTATCATCATCAAATCGCATCAATTCAACCTTCTTAAGTTGAAAAGCGTCTTTCATCAGAAGCGGACTTCTACCTCTGCAAACTGGAACTCCATCATCGCCGCCTAAAATTTTTGGTGCAATGAAAAATAGAACTTTATTAACAATACCACTTGATAGAGCAGAGCCAATAACAGTTGCTCCGCCTTCTATTAAAAGGCTCATTATTTTCATTTTGCCAAGTTGCTCTAAAAGATTCTCAAAATCCAAAAAAGTTTTTTCTTGATACAAACAATCTGCTTGTTTTACAAGATTTACCTTTTCAGTAACTGAAATAACCGTTACGCCCATATTTTCAAGAATTGCACGTTTTTTAGGATTAGCATCATAAGAGGTGGCAATAATGGTTTTGGCATTAGAGTTTTGGGTTAAAATATTGGCATAAAGATTAATAGATAAATTGGAATCAAGAATAACTCTATGAGGGTCTTTAGCGTTTTTATCTTTAATACGGGCAGTTAATGAGGGGTTATCTTTATGGAGAGTGCCAGAGCCAACAAGAATAGCGTCATAAGAGTGTCTTAGCTCATGGACAAATTGGCGTGATTTCTCACAAGTAATCCACTTAGAATCGCCAGTTGATGTTGCAATTCTACCATCAAGAGTTGACGCACATTTTAGAACCACAAAAGGCTTTTTGTCATGTTGAATATACCAGATAAAATCTTCAATCAGTGTTTCAGCTTCATCTTTGCATATTCCAATTTCAACTTCTATTCCATTTTCGCGAAGATATTTAATACCACCGCCTGTGACAAAAGGATTAGGGTCTTGAGCAGCTACTACAACACGCCTTATACCTGAATCTATAATTTTTTTTGTGCAAGGCGGAGTTTTGCCATAGTGATTACATGGTTCAAGAGTAACGTAAATATCGCTTCCATGGCTATTTTTGCCAGCATCATTAATAGCTTCAACCTCTGCATGGGAAGAACCATAAGCTCTGTGCCAACCCCTGCCAACTATTTGACCATTTTTAACAACAACGGCACCAACCATTGGATTTGGAGATGTATATCCTCTTCCATTTTTTGCTAAAGAGATCGCCTCTTGCATATAAAAAGCATTATTGTGGCAAGTATCACTGTTCATTTATAAACTCTGCGTCTAAGTTTAGCTGCTGTTCGCTTAGAGATTCTTGGTAAATCTGCTCATCACCGTCTTCCCTCTTGTAGCTAAAACTTTGTTCATCTATATTTTCAAGCTGCTGGCTTGATGTACCAAGTTTCTTAAGAGCGTCGATAAAGTCATCAACACTGTTAAATTCTCTATAAACAGAGGCAAAACGGACATATGCAACATCATCTATTTTGTGTAAATGCTGCATAATCTTTTCACCAACAACACTTGAATGTATCTCTTTATAATTCAAATCACGAAGTTCTCGTTCAATATTATCAACTAAATCTTCAATTTGAATCATACTAATTGTACGCTTTTCACACGCTTTTTTTATTCCAGCCAATATTTTGCCTCGAATAAACTCCTCTCTGCGACCATCTTTTTTTACGATCATAACAGGAAGGTCTTCTACAGTCTCAAAGGTCGTAAATCTACGAGAACACTCTTGACACTCTCTGCGTCTCCTGATTTCCATTTCAGTACGACTCAAACGGGAATCAATAACTCGGTTATTCAGCTTACCACAAAATGGACATCTCATAGCTGACCTCGCATTTAATAAGGATAAATTAGCCGTAAAGATTTACGTTATAGGAAAAAGATTTATTTTTGCCTGTTCAAACATGGCAATCGTAATTGGTGCATTATATCTATTTCTAAAATAGACATCAGTAACCCCAGCATTAATTATCATCTTTGCACAAATAGAACATGGAAGGTCTGTGCAATATAAAGTGGAGCCACTAACTGATATTCCATGACAAGCTGCCTGAATAATGGCATTTTGCTCTGCATGAACGCCTCTGCAAAGCTCATGCTTCTCTCCAGAGGGGATTTTCATCTGATCACGAAGACAGCCAGTTTCATTGCAATGGGTAATTTTTGATGGAGCACCGTTATAGCCGCTGCACAAGATTCTTCTATCTTTAACAAGGATCGCCCCCACTTTGCGTCTAATGCAGGTTGAACGGGTAGCAACTAAATCAGCGATGCCCATAAAATATGTTGTCCATGAGGGGCGATCTGGTTGTATGGGTATAAATTGTTCATATATGGTATTATTGTCTGCATCACTATTAATTGAGATTTTATCGGAACTATCAAGAGAATTCATTAAAATCAACCTAATTCACCGTAAATTGGGAATGCTTTGCAAAGAGACATGACCCTCTCTTTTACTTTTTGGACATCAGATGGTTTATCAAGAACATCGCAGATACATGATGCAACTTCACGCATCTCATCTTTTCCCATACCACGAGATGTTATAAGAGGAGTTCCAATCCTTATACCACTTGTAACTGAAGGTCCAAGAGGGTCATTTGGAACACTGTTTTTATTTACAGTGATACCAGCCATACCAAGCAGATTTTCAGCATCTTTTCCTGAGATCCCTTTGTTGGAGAGATTAACTAACATAAGGTGGTTATCTGTTCCACCTGAAACTAAACGCAACCCTCTTTCCATAAGAAGTGATGATAGAGTTGCCGCGTTCTCAACAACTTTCTGCTGATATACTTTGAAAGATGGCTCAAGAGCCTCTTTAAATGCAACAGCTTTAGCTGCAATTACGTGCATAAGAGGACCTCCTTGAATACCTGGGAAAATCTGGCTTCTTATGTTTGCGGCATGTTCTTCTTTAGATAAAATTATGCCGCCTCTTGGACCTCTTAAAGTTTTGTGAGTTGTTGATGTCACAACATCAGCTACAGGAACTGGTGAAGGATGAACGTCTGCTGCAACAAGACCCGCAATATGTGCCATATCAACCATAAAAAATGCACCATATTTTTTTGCGATTGAAGAAAATCCTTTGAAATCAAGCTCACGAGGATATGCACTTGCACCTGCAAGGATAAGCTTGGGACGGTGTGTTTTTGCAAGTAATTCAACTTCATCAAGATCGATCATCTCAGTTGTTTTAGAGACTCCGTAGTGGATAAAGTTAAAAAGTCTGCCTGAAAAGCTGACACTGCTTCCGTGTGTAAGATGTCCTCCGTGTGATAGATTCATTCCAAGAATAGTATCACCGGGTTTAAGCAGTGCAAAATATGCTGCCATATTAGCACCAGAACCAGAGTGAGGTTGAACATTTGCATAATCAGCATGAAAAAGTGCTTTTAGTCTAAAAATCGCAAGTTCTTCAACTCTGTCAACATGAACACACCCTCCATAATATCTTTTTGATGGATACCCTTCGGCATATTTATTTGTTAAAACAGAACCTTGAGCCTCCATTACCGCTTTGCTGACAATATTTTCAGATGCTATAAGTTCAAGTCCATTATTCTGCCTTAACTCTTCATCTTTGATAATCCCTGCAATTTCAGGGTCAATTTTTTCAACGCTGCTTATGTTCAAACCAAAACTCCTGTCTCTTTATAATTTTTTAGCTTCTATTTTAATAGATACAATATGCTATTAATTTATAATTTATCAATATATAGCTTATCAATAGAGCTTATGACTTTAAAATCGTCTCAATAGACTTAATTCTCTCTAAATGCCTTCCACCTTCAAAAGGGGTATCAATCCATGTTTTAATCAATTCAAATGCAAGCACATCACCGATCAGTCTCCCACCAAGCACAAGAATATTAGAGTCATTGTGCATACGGCTCATTTTAGCAGAAAGAATATCACTGCAAAGAGCAGCTCTCACATTGGCAAATCTGTTAGCGGAGATGGACATACCAAGACCAGTTCCACAAAGTAGTATGCCTCGTGAAAATTCGCCTCTTGATACTGCCCCTGCCACTTTTTTAGCATAATCAACATAGTTTGCAGATAGTTCGCTAAATGCACCTACATCATCAACTTTAATACCAAGCGACTCAATAAAAATACGAATTTTCTCTTTTAGCTGAAATGCAGCATGATCGCTGCCAATAATAATCGGTTGTTGTTTTTTATCGATCTCCATTTTATCGCCTGCTCCCTTATCACTAATCTTATGATTTAGACTTTATATAATCAATTACATCTTGAACTGTTTTGAGCTTATCAGACTCATCTTCGTCCATATCTATCTCAAACTGTTCTTCCATTGTCATCATAAGTTCAACAAGCATCAAAGAGTCTGCACCAAGATCATCAACAAGAGATGCTTCCGGTAAAACATCTTCAACATCTATCCTTGAATCTACCCTTGAGAGTTTCTCAGCAATTATTTTTCTTACCTTTGTTTCAATACTCATAAATTAAAAGTTCTCT
>JADFXA010000047.1 GCA_015233755.1 Desulfamplus sp.
ACATTTCAAAAAAGCGATATTTGCACCTTTAAATTTGACTGCTAATACTCTATTTAGTGCATCTGATGCTCTAAATGATTTTGCCCGCTATCTTAATTATTTTAAGGTTGCCAACTTAGAGTTCAAACCAAGAGCTGATGACATTTTTATCGTTACATACCCAAGATCAGGAACAACTTGGCTTCAAATGATTCTTTACCAATTAGCTACTGATGGCAATATGGAAATAGATCATATTGCCCAAAAAGTTCCATGGTTTGAGCGTCTAATTGATTACCGTATCTGGAATGCTAAAGACTTTGAAGCAATGGACTCACCGCGGCTTTTTAAAAGTCATCTATCAGCACAAGATGTACCAAAAGGAAATTGTAAATATATTTACATGGTTCGTAATGGTTACGATGTTGCTATATCGTATTTCGAGTTCTACTGTTCTCATTTAGGTTTTAAAGGAGATTTTGACCAATTCTTCAAAAAATTCATTGATGGTGATGTTCAATTTGGAAGTTGGTTTGCTCATGCTGCTGATTGGAAAGCAATGTCTGAAAATGCAGATTCGATAAAACCTTCACAAATACTATTTCTTAAATTTGAAGATATGAAAAATGATTTTGATGCTCAATTAGACAAAATCATAACCTTTGCAGGTTTTAAAATACCATCAGATCGGCTACCTGAGATAAGAGAGCGTTGCAGCTTTAAATTTATGAAACAACATGAAGATAAATTTGACCATATAACCGCTCAAATTTGGGAAAAAGGCTATAAACGCTCATCGTTTATAAGGGAAGGTAAGTCAGGTCAGGGGAAGGCACGATTTACCCTTGATCAACAAGCAAATTTTAAAAACATGTTAAAAAAATTTCATATTGAGGAGCTTTAACTTATGACCGATACGTTGACCGCCTCCAACAATCCTACCGATACTCTAAAAAAACTTTATATAACATTAAAACAGACACAGTCAAAACTTGCTGCTATTGAATCAGAAGCCCATGAACCAATAGCTATAATTGGCATGGGGTGTCGTTTTCCCGGTGGTGCAAATAATCCTCAAAAATATTGGGATTTGTTGATTAATCAAAAAGATGCAATTATTGATGCCCCTTCAAATCGCTGGAAAGCCTCTGACTGGTTTGATCCTGACCAAAGTGTTCCTGGTAAAATGTTTACGGTTCAAGGTGGTTTTTTAGATCAACCTGTAGATATGTTTGATGCTGCATTTTTTAACATATCACCAAAAGAGGCTACAGGACTTGATCCCCAGCAGAGGCTTTTGCTTGAGGTAAGTAAAGAGACCTTTGAAAATGCTGGAATTGCAACAGTTAATCTAAAAGGGAGTAACTGCGGGGTTTTTCTTGGAATGTCAAGTGACGATTACGCACTTGCTCACCGCCATTCAGGAGATCATAAAGTTATTGACGCATACTCAATAACAGGCACAACATTTTCAACTGCATGTGGTCGTATCTCCTATTTCTACGGTCTTGAAGGTCCTGCAATGACTGTTGACACTGCTTGTTCTTCCGCACTTGTTGCTCTTCATCTTGCTTGTAAAAGTCTGCGCTCAAAAGAGTCTGATCTTGCCCTGGCTGGCGGGGTCAACCTTATGTTGTCTCCTGAATCTCATATCTGCTTTTCAAAATTAAGGGCAATATCTCCTGATGGTCGTTGTAAATCTTTTTCTGCTGATGCAAATGGCTATGTACGTGGAGAGGGTTGTGGGCTCATTGTCCTAAAACGTCTATCAGACGCTATCGTTAATAATGATAGAATAGTTGCTGTTATTAGAGGCAGTGCTGTTAATCAAGATGGTAAAAGCAATGGCCTTACAGCTCCAAACGGTCTTGCACAGGTAAAAGTTATTGAGTCCGCTCTTAAAGATGCTGGATTAAAACCTGCTGACTTAAGTTTCATAGAGACTCATGGAACAGGTACATCACTTGGCGATCCTATTGAAGCTGAGGCAATTTCAACTGTTTTTGCTCCCCATTTTTCAAAAGATAGACCTCTTATTATAGGTTCTTGCAAAACAAATATCGGTCATCTTGAGCCAGCCTCTGGAATTGCAGCGTTGATAAAGGTGATTCTTTCTTTACAGCACAATAAGATTCCGGCAAACCTTCACTTCAAAAATCCAAGCCCGCTTATTCCTTGGGAAGAGATACCTATTGTTGTTCCAACTGCAGCTGTGGAGTGGAAGATTGTAGAGGACAATGGAGAAGGAACGGGCAAAGAAAAAGCTATAGAGGATGAAAAACAATCAGAGATAGGCAGAGAAAGGGTAGCCGGTGTCAATGCTTTTGGTTTTTCGGGCACTAATGTCCATGTTATTTTAAGTGATCTTCCTCAATCTTTTGCTAAACAGGTACTATTACAAGCATCTCAACAAAAAATAAAATCGAACCAAGAGCCAAATTTAGACCAAGAACTTTTTGACCGTTCACACCATATTTTGACAGTTTCTGGTAAGACACAAACGGCAGCAGAAACTCTAAAAAGTGGTTATATAAAATTTTTAGAAGAGATAGAGTCTCAAAAATCTGATGAGATTAATAATTCCTCTCAATTCAACGCGTCAGAAATTCAAATTTCTGATATTTGCAGAACCACTAATATTGGGCGGGATCATTTCCAGTATCGCTTTGCAGCAGTTGGTAAAGATATAGCTTCTTTAATCAAAAATCTTAACGCTCAACCTGATTTACCCGTTCAATCTTCTGTTTTGTCAAAATCACAAATTCAATCTAATTTATCTACAAAATCAGATTCAAGACCAACTCTTGCATTTCTTTTTACGGGTCAAGGCTCACAATATCCGGGTATGGGACGCTCTTTGTTCGAAACGCAGCCAATTTTCAGACGTACACTTCAAAAGTGTGATGAGATTTTAAAGCCAATCATTGGTCAATCTCTTATCTATCTTTTTTATGATGAAAATGCCGAACAAGATATTTTGCACCAAACCCGTTTTACTCAGCCAGCACTATTTGCACTTGAATATTCTTTATATTCCTTGTGGAAATCATTGGGAATTGAGCCAGATTTTATGATGGGACACAGTGTTGGAGAGTATGTTGCGTCTTGTGCTGCCGGCCTATTTTCTCTTGAAGATGGGCTTAAACTTATAAGCAGACGCGGGGAACTTATGCAAAGCCTTCCTTCAGGCGGAGGAATGGCTGCCATCATGGCAACTCCTGAAGAGGTAGAAAAGGTAATTGCAAAATATGCAAACGCTCTATCTGTTGCCGCATTTAATGGACCTAAACATACTGTAATATCTGGGCGCGAAGATGCTATTACAGATGTGATTGAGCCTTTTAAAGCTCGTGGCACTAAGGTTGTTCGTCTCACTGTTTCTCATGCGTTCCACTCACCCTTGATTGAGCCGATTCTTGATGAGTTTGAGAAAGCTGCTGCATCAATATCTTTTAAAAATCCAACAATTAAATTGGTCTCAAACGTGAGCGGAGATGTAGCGGAAAATGAGATAATGACACCAGCTTATTGGCGTAACCATATTCGTAATCCTGTCCGTTTTTTTGAGAGCATGACAACACTTCAGCGCGAAGGTGTCTCTATTTTTGTTGAGATAGGACCTAAGCCCACACTTCTTGGAATGGGGCGTTCTGCTCTTCCAGATTTAGAAGGGCTTTGGCTGCCAAGTTTAAGAGTTGGACAACCTGATTGGGATGTTGTTCTTACAAGTTTAGGGAAAATTTATACTAACGGTTTTGATGTAAATTGGAATGGACTATACCCTTCAACATCATCTATTTCAAGATCAGCTCTAATGTCAAAGACAAATCAATCTGTTTCAGGATATGCTCAATCGATGTCTGGAGCAGGTCAACCCGTGGAACTGCCAAATTATCCTTTTGAACGCAAAAGATTTTGGACTCCAATTCCTTCATCAAGCGGGGTTAAAGCTGATTTTAACTCTGACATCTCTTCTGTTTATAATTCTCTTTCCCAAAGACTGCATCCTTTGATTGATCGCAAAATTGAATCTCCGTTGCTCTCATCAACTCTTTTTGAGACTGAGTTTAATCAGACAGCCTTACCTTTTCTCGATGATCACCGTATTTTTGAGAAAATAGTTGTATCTGCTGCCTCTCATCTTTCGTTATTAAGCGGAGCTGCCCGGCTTCTATTTTCTGAAAAGAGAGGGTGTGTGATGGAAGATATACTTTTCACTCAAGCTCTTATAATCGGCGAACATAAAAGCCGCACATTACAGCTTTTATGTTCGCCGATTGCAATAAAAGAAGAATTAGTTCCAAATAATGAAGATAATAATATTGAACATGATTTTAAAATCATAACCTTTAATAAAGGTAGTTCAAGACACATACAGCATGTAACTGGCAGGATTGTTCCTTATCAGTCTGAAAATATTGCAGAGGCTATGGAAGATTTGCGAAACGCTTGGGAAGAGTGCCAGATACTCATTGATCCTGATAATGTTTATGAGTTTCAAGATAAACGCCAGATAAAACTTGGAGCAAGTTATCGTTGGATTGCCCAAATCCAGAAAGGAGAGGGAAAAGCAGTTTGCCGTTTTCAATCTCCAGATGGAGTTGATATGGCTGCATGGGGACTTCACCCCGGACTCATTGATTCTTGCTTTGGTCTTATGGTTATGGCTGCTGGAGGCGATCCTTACGCAACCTATATTCCGTTTGCGATTGAGGAGTTTCGCTGTTACCGAAAACCAGAATCGTCAAACATTCAAGCCGTTGCACGTATTCGCAGAGCATCAGAAGAGTCTTACCAATCAAATGTTTCTGACAAACTTGTCGGCGACATTAAACTTTATGATAAAGATGGCTTAGTAGCTGAATGGGTTGGTTTAGAAGGAAGACAGGTTGATCCTGAATCTCTCTTTAAAGATAGTTTAGATTCAGAGTTTTCAGAAGATAACGAACAAACCATAGAAAATCGTGCAATATCAGAGATTAAAAATTGGCTATACGAAATTCAGTGGGATATTCAAAAATCGAACAACCCCACCCCATCCCTTCCCATAGGAGAGGGAGTTAAAAGAGACGGGACTGCCCTAAAAGGTGAATGGGTTATAATTGGCGATACAGAAGCTCTTGCCTCTGCACTATCAGACAAATTGAGAGCCGCTGGTGATAGCTGTCGTTATTGGTCATGGGACAATCTTTTAGATGATGGTGAAGTTTTAGAGCATTCAAGCGGTGGCAGTCTTCCAGCTCTTTCAAGTGATAGCAAAATTTTGGGCAGCGATATTCTTACATCTCTTAAATCTGAATTTTTAAAAGGAGTTATCTATCTTGTAACTTCAGATGGTTCTGCAACACCATTAACACAGAAAACTCAACCATTAGAGCTTTTGCAGAAAAATATATGTGGAATAACTTTAGAGCTTGTTCAGGCATTGATTCAAAGAAGCGGTCAATCAGTTACTGATAATGATAGTCAACCCCTATTGATTTTGGTTACATGCGGAACGCAGACCGTAACTGGTAAAGAAACAGGTATTAATCCTCATAATGCAACATTATGGGGCATGGGACGAGTTATTGCTCTGGAGCATCCTGAATTGAGTCCCATTCTTGTGGATCTTGATCCTGACGGTATTGGAACTGAACAGGTTGCCAAAGAATTGATTACAGTTTGCTATTCAGACGGGAATGGAGAGAGTCAGATAGCGTTCCGCCAAGGTCAATCATATTGTGCAAGGCTGCGGCGGGCAGATAATAGTTTGCCCAAAGCTGCTTCAGCATTCCCGCATATTTCATCTGATAATACTTACCTTATCACAGGCGGTCTCGGCGGTCTTGGTCTTGCTACTGCTGGCTTTTTAGCTGAAAATAATGCTGGTTGCATAGTTCTTGTTGGACGCAGTAAGCCCTCACAATCTGTTTTAGCCTCAATAGAAGAGCTTAAAAAGTTAAACAACGCTCTGCGTATTGAGATTCGTTCAGTTGATTTGGCTATTCCAGAACAAGTTGGCTCTTTGCTTGCTGAAATTGCTGAAAATATGCCACCGTTAAAAGGTGTTATCCATGCTGCTGGAGTTCTTGATGATGGAATGTTGAGTCAACTCAATTGGTCAAAATTTTGGAAAGTGATGTCTCCTAAAGTTATGGGTGCTTGGACTTTGGATCAATTAACGCGTGATTTAGAGCTTGATTTTTTTGTCTGTTTCTCTTCCATTGTCTCTATTTTGGGAACACCAGCTCAAGCAAATTATGCAGCAGCAAACGCATTTTTAGATGGAATTTGTAAAAGCAGACAGATTTTTAAATCAAGAATCACGGGTAAAGATTCAAATGAAGATACAGATAAAAATTTCACCAAAGATAACAACAAAGATAAGATAAGCTCAAAAGAGAGATGCCTCTCAATAAATTGGGGGCCATTTGATCAAGTTGGAATGGCTGCAAAGTTGGACGAAATCAATAGAAAGCGTATTACTTCACAGGGTTTTAAATTAATTTCACCAAAGTCTGGATTGATAGCTCTTTCACAGTTACTTGGTCAGAGTCAAGATTTTGCTCAAGTTGCTGTCATGTCTGTTGATTGGTCAAAATTTATGGAGCGTGTCCAGTTAAATTCTGGTGAACTTTTCTTAAGCGATTTTAAGATTAAAAAAGCAGCGGGTTTGAGTCCAAATAAATCAATTAAAAGCTCATGGCAAGAAGAGTTGACTAAAGCACCAAGTTATGAGCATCAACAGTTGCTTTTGAGTAAAATTCAAAGTGCAACAGCAAATATTCTTGGTATGGATTCTCCGGATCAAGTTACTCCTGATGCACGTTTATTTGATTTAGGTCTTGACTCTTTGATGGCAGTTGAGCTTAAAAACTTAGTTGAGAAAAACCTTAATTGCCGTTTGAAATCAACTTTGGTATTTGATTATCCTACGGTTGGCTCTATGACTGAATATTTGCTTAAAACTATGGTTATTGCAAAACCTGAGTTATCCGTAAATATTTCTGAAAAAGCAGAGCAACAAAGACCTACTACTGTTGAAACACAACAGAAAATATTATCGTCAGATGTTGCAGTTGAGGAGCTCAGTGAAGATGACGCTGAAGAGATGCTTCGTAAGGAGCTTGCAAATTTATTAGGTAATGATTGAACTCTTATTCTCTTAATAATTTAATCAAACTTAAACAGAGCTTTTTATATCTAAGATGGAGACGCACAGCAGTGCGTCTTTACAGTTTAAGACTATTGGGAAAAATGAAGCTATGAACTCAAATAATTCAAACTCTTTATCCCCTGTTAAGCAGGCTCTCATTGCCTTAAAAAAGCTTCAACAGAAATATGATGCATTAAAATCTGAGCAAGCAGAACCAATTGCCGTTATTGGTATGGGTTGCCGTTTTCCGGGAGGAGCTGATACTCCTTCTAAATATTGGGATCTACTGAGAAATGGAAAAGATGCAATTTCCGAAGTTCCTGCTGACAGGTGGAATATAGATGCTCTTTTTGATTCAAACCCTGATGCTCCGGGCAAGATGTATTGTAGAAATGGTGGATTTATAGGCTCAGTTGATGTTTTTGATAGCCGTTTTTTTGGAATATCTCCACGAGAAGCAGCTCGTATTGATCCGCAGCAGCGTCTAATTTTAGAGGTAGCTTGGGAAGCTTTGGAAAATGCACAGATTCCCCCGTCAACTCTTAAAGGGTCAATGACGGGGGTTTTTGTAGGTATAACTACTTATGATTATGGCATTTTGCTTTCTGGGCAAGGAGACCCAAGCTCTGTTGATGCCTATACAGGTACTGGCGGTGCATTAGGGCCTGCTGCTGGTCGTCTATCTTATATATTGGGTCTTACAGGGCCAAGTTTTATTGTAGATACTGCTTGTTCGTCATCATTGGTTTCTGTCCATTTAGCTTGTCAGAGTCTTAGGCTTCGTGAGTGTAATTTAGCCTTAGTTGGAGGTGTAAATCTTATTCTAACTCCTCAATCTAACATCATTTTTTCAAAAGCACGTATGCTCTCTCCTGATGGGCGTTGCAAAACATTTGATGCTTCTGCTGACGGTTATGTGCGTGGCGAAGGGTGTGGGATTGTTGTCCTAAAACGCCTTTCAGATGTTATCCCTGATAAAGATAATGTTCTTGCCTTGATTCAGGGTTCTGCGATTAATCAAGATGGCCCTTCAGGAGGTTTTACTGTACCTTCAGGTCCAGCTCAAGAGAAGGTTATCCGCGCAGCACTCTCTTTTGCTGGGATAACTCCTAATCAGATAGATTATGTTGAAGCTCATGGCACTGGAACATCTTTAGGAGATCCAATTGAGATTGAAGCGTTAAGCTCTGTTTTTAGCTTTAATCGTAACCAACTACTTAGAATCGGATCAGTCAAGACAAACTTTGGTCATTTAGAAGCTGCTGCTGGTGTGGCATCGCTTATCAAGGTGATTCTTTCATTAAAAAACAATCAGATTCCCCCTCATCTCCATTTTAAAAAACCAAATCCCCGCGTTGAGTGGAATCAGATTCCATTGCAAGTAAACACCAGTTTAAGTAATTGGACAAAAGATTCTGGTGTTCGCTTGGCAGGCATATCATCATTTGGTTTTTCAGGCACTAACGCTCATATTATTGTTGGGGAAGCGAAACCTCCTTATGCTGCACAATTTGAACCTCAAAAAAATAAAGTAACTCAAGACGAAAAAACAAACAAAGATATCAACATAAACGCCTCACCTATTTCCAACCACGATGAACTAAAAAAATATGAAATCTTGTGTATATCTGCCAAATCTGAGCAATCCCTCTGCTCTTTATCTGGCTTATGGGCTGATCTTCTTCTAAAAACATCAGAAAGAGAAATTGCTTCACTTTGCAAAGCTGCAAATGCAGGTCGCACACATTTTGAATATCGTTTATCTGTTATAATTGATGTTTCCACTACTGTCGATGTTAAAAGTGATAAACCTAACAACACTCCTAATTCTGAAACTGTTAATCCTATCAATATCAATAGAGCTGCTACACTTCTTAAAGCATTTGCAAAAGGTGATAAGCCTCAAGATATTCTCTACAAATACACTCAAGAATCATCATATATTAAAGACTTTGTTATAAGCGGCCTATTTACACCAAACAATCGCCATCTCTTTATCCCAGATATAGCTCAAGCATACATGAAAGGATTGAGAATAGATTGGGATTTTATATACTCTGACACTCCAACTTTTAGAGGAGAGTTGCCAACATATCAGTTTGAGAGAAAACGGTGTTGGTTAAACGTAGATAGTGAAAAAAATGTGAATAGTCAGAAAAGCTTAGATAATCAGAAGAATGTGGGTGGTAATGTTGCACAAGATAGACTAACCAATACAAATAATAAAATTTCAGAGCCGCAGAATCGTGAGTTGCTAAAATCTGAAAAAAAAGAGGATAAAGGCCTATCTCCAGTTAAACAGGCTCTTATTGCTCTTAAGGGTATGCAAAAAAAATATGATTCTCTTCAAAAACAACACGATAGTTTAAAAGCTGAAAAGAGTGAGCCGATTGCAATTATTGGTATGGGATGTCGTTTTCCGGGAGGAGCTGATACTCCTTCAAAGTATTGGGAACTTCTCAAAAATGGACAAGATGCTATTGTCGAAGTTCCTACTTATCGTTGGGATATAGATTCCTGTTTTGATCCCAACCCTGACGCTCTTGGTAAGATGTATTGCAGACATGGTGGTTTTTTAGGTCCAGTTGATGGTTTTGACAGCCTATTTTTTGGTCTATCTCCTCGTGAAGCTGCCCGCATGGATCCACAACATAGACTTGTGCTTGAAGTTGCATGGGAAGCCTTAGAGCACGCTTTAATTCCACCCTCAAAAATTCATGGCAAGCCTGTAGGTGTATTTTTAGGTGCTACTGCTTTTGAATATGGATTTTTGCTTTTTGGAAATGGTGATCTCACAAAGATAGATGCCTATTCTGGCACTGGCGGTACATTAGGGCCTGCTGCAGGAAGGCTCTCTTATCTTCTTGGTTTAACTGGTCCAAGTTTTATTCTTGATACAGCATGTTCATCATCTTTAGTAGCTGTTCATCTTGCCTGTCAAAGCCTTAGAAACAAAGAGTGTGATCTTGCGTTAGCAGGAGGTGTAAATTTAACACTTGGCCCTGCTGGAACAGTCAATTTTTGTAAAGCACGTATGCTCGCACCTGATGGCCGCTGCAAAACTTTTGACTCTTCTGCTGATGGTTATGTCCGTGGTGAGGGATGCGGCGTGGTTGTTCTCAAACGCCTTTCTGATGTTGTGCCGCAAAAAGATCGTGTACTTGCCTTGATTAGAGGTTCTGCTCTAAATCAAGATGGACCTTCAGGCGGTTTTACTGTTCCATCAGGACCAGCTCAAGAGCAGGTTATCCGTTCAGCACTATCTGTTGCAGGTCTTGCTCCTAACCAGATTGATTATGTTGAGGCTCATGGTACAGGAACAGCACTTGGTGATCCTATTGAGGTTGAGGCATTAGGTTCTGTTTTCAGCTTTGATCGCGATACTCGTCAACCTCTTAAGATTGGGTCAGTCAAGACAAATTTTGGTCATTTAGAAGCTGCTGCTGGTATGGCATCTCTTTTAAAGGTTATCTTATCACTTAATAATGATTATATTCCGCCTCACCTTCACTTTAAAAAACCAAATCCTCGTGTTGAGTGGGAAGATTTGCCAATCCAAGTAAACACCTCTCTTACTCCCTGGATATCAGGACAAAGAGCTCGTGTTGCTGGAATATCTTGTTTTGGTTTCTCTGGCACTAACGCTCATATTATAGTTAGTGAAGCTCCAAAAGAATTTGGCTTTAGCAAAGAAAATAGTGGTGAACTTGAGGTTCAATCCAATATCAAAAAGAGCCTTGAGCTTACTATTCAATCCAACATAGATGACTCTAATAATTTTGAAGTTTTATGTTTATCTGCAAAATCAGAATCTGCATTAAAAGAATTAGCAAAAGATTGGGCTGATTTTTTGACTACAAATTCAAAAGAGAATCTATCTTCAATCTGTAAAGCTGCTAACACAGGAAGAAATCATTTTTCATATCGTTTGACTGTTAAATCCAAAACAGCAATTGAAATGGCCCTCCTATTAGATAAATTTGTCCATCAAGTTAGTCCTGAAATTTTGCTTGAATCAACATCACAAAACAGCCTTATTTATAAACAAGTTCGTAAAGCCTCTAAGGCAGCTTTTGTTTTCACTGGCGAAACTTCGCATCTACATTTTGCAGCATTAAATACAGATACTTTCCATCCAGCTTTTTTAGTGTTTCATAACACAATTAAAGAGTGTGAAATGCTTTTAGCTGGCTTGCTGCCTGATAAAAATTTACATGAGTTTCCTAAAACAGCTTCATTTATTTTGGAATACGCTTTAGCAAAGCAGGTGATAGAGTTTGGTCTTGAGCCTGATCTGCTTATTTTTGATGGAAATGATGGCGAATTAGCTGCCTCGTGCATAGCTGGTGTGTTCAGCCTTGCTGATGCTCTATACCTTACCATCAGCAGCAACACACAATATTTTAAGAAACAAGATTTAAGAAATATTGCACCCAATGCCCCGTCAATCCGCATGTTAAAAGATAAATCTTCTGATATTCCTGATAATTTGTTCAAAATTAGAGTAACAGAGATAATTGATAACGCTGCCTTAACAGCAAGACTTAGTAGAGGCATCAAATCAATATCTTTGCAAGATTTTATGCCTTATCTTGCGGAAGCGTATATTCAAGGAATAACTGTTAATTGGGATAAAATTTATGCTGACGTTAAAGTTAGTAATCTTGATCCGCCATTTTATCCATTTGATAGAAAATATTGCTGGATTGAAGAGTCAAAAGAGGTTTCGAGTTCAGATAAACCAATTTCATACAAACCGCATTCAGATAAATCAAACAACTTAACTCCAGAGGGACACCCATTACTTGGGGTTCGTTTGGAGCTTCCTTTTTTAGAGCAGATAAGATTTCAAAACACCTTACGATCTG
>JADFXA010000048.1 GCA_015233755.1 Desulfamplus sp.
CAGATTTCTCTATTTGTAACTACAGGAGATACATCAGAGATAATAGAAGCTATTGTTAAAGGTGAGGTAGAGGCTGGAATTGTTGGTGCAGAAGTTAATAAAGGAGAATATAATACTATTCTTAAACAAGAGAAGTTAACTGAAGATGAGATGAAGCTCATAGTTCCAATATCTCACCCTTTTGCAAGTAAAAGCTGCGTAGATATTGAAAGTCTATTAAAAGAGCCTTTTATTGGAAGAGAGAAGGGGTCTGGAACTTGGAAATCGATTTCAAAATCAATCGCCAATTATTTAAAAGAGAGTACAGATAGCTCCAAATTAAATGTTGAATCTGGTAATTGTACATGCGACAAGCTAAATATATCAGTAAGACTTGGTAGCAACTCATCAGTTATTCAAGGTATTTTAAATGGGGCGGGTATTTCAATAATATCAACAATTGCTGTGCAAGATTACATTGATTCTGGTAGGCTTAAAGCTCTATCTGTAAACGGACTTAACCTAAAGAGGCATTTCTTTTTGACCACACATAAAAAATTGACTCTTTCTCCATTAGCAATGTTGTTTATTGATTTTATAAAAAACGAGTTACAAGAAAACATTGCAATCTAAAATTATGGAGAATGTTTAGAATGGCAGAGACCAAACTTGATAGCGTTAGTTACAGAGGAATAGTTTTTATTATCTTTTCAGCAGCTCTTTTTGGCACAACAGGTACTTCACAAGCATTAGCTCCAGACGGTATCTCTTCTTCTGCCATTGGCTGCTTAAGACTTATTATTGGCGGCCCTGCGCTGCTGATTCTGACATCTTTTTTTTATAAAACGAATCCTTTCAAATTCAAGCCTCCACTAATACCAACCCTAACTGCAGCATCTGGTGTTGTTATGTTCCAGTTATGCTTTTTTGATGCTGTGGCAAGAACTGGAGTGGCTCTGGGAACTATAGTTGCAATATGTATTGCCCCTGTATTTGCAGGAATATTGAGTGCTGTTTTTAACAAAGAGCGTCTTACTCTGAGTTGGGCAATTGCCTCTATGCTTGCAATTTCAGGTTGTATAATATTAGGCGGTCTTAGCAACAGCGATATTAAAAGCAATATGACAGTTGATATTGTGGGTATTTTTTTAGCAGCAGGAGCAGGACTTGGTTATGCAGTATCTCTTGTTGGCAGCAAAAAGGTAATTGCTGACCGCCAACCCGCAGTTGGTATAGCAATAATTTTGTGTGTTGGAGCGATTCTTGTGATTCCCAAACTTTTGACCGAAGATTTAAGTCAAGTTATGACCATTAAAGGAGCTGCTGTTGTATTATATTTAGGGATCATAGCAACAGCAGCACCATATTTGCTTCTTGCTAAAGGTCTCTCTACAGTGCCAGTATCTCACACCTCAATAATCATGTTGGTAGAGCCTCTTACAGGTTGTCTTCTTGGTGTTCTTCTGCTTGGAGAAAAATTTACCTTAACATCTGCTGCGGGCTCACTTCTTATCTTCTGCGGTCTTGTAATTATTTCAATTGGGAATAAACCCTCCCAAGCACAAGAGTTGACTCTTGAAAACTAAGAGACGGATATAATAATGGAGGCAAATTGTTATGAAAATATTAGTAACTGGTGCGTCTGGTTTTGTTGGAACTCATCTTTGTAAAGCTCTTCTGGCCAATGGTCATAGTGTTATTGGTATTGGAAAATCAGCAAAGCATCAACTTTACTATTCAAAAACATTGAAATGCTCTAAAGCTTCAGGTGGTTTTGAAGATTTTAAATCAATGGAAGATAGATTTGAATGGATAAGTGCTGACACTACTTTGGAAGGGGCGTGGCAAGATAAAATCAAAACCTCTGATATTATAATAAACCTAACTGGAAAAAATATATTTGGATATTGGACAAAAGAATATAAAAATCAAATATACACAAGTAGAATATTGACCACTAAAAATATTGTTTCAGCACTTTCTGATTTGCCTGTTGGGACAAAAAAAGTTTTGTTAAGCACATCTGCACTTGGTTATTATGGAGATAGAGGCGAAGATTCCCTTACTGAAGAAGATAGTGCTGGTAATGATTTTCTTGCAAAAGTCTGTGTTGATTGGGAAAATGAAGCTCTTAAATCACAGGAAAAAGATGTAAGAGTTGTTTTGATGCGGTTTGGTGTTGTTCTTGGTAAGGGTGGTGGTGCTTTGAATAAGATGCTTCCAGCTTTTAGGTTATTCGTTGGCGGTCAACTTGGAAATGGGAAACAATGGTTTCCTTGGATTCATATTGATGACCTTGTTAATGCCATCTTATTTTTGATTCACAATCAAGATATAATCGGACCCGTTAATTTTGTTGCCCCAGAATCACTAAGGCAAAAAGAGTTTGCATCTAAATTAGGAAAAATTTTGAAGAGGCCAAGTTTCATGCCAGCTCCTGCTTTTATGATTAAAACCATTATGGGAGAGATGGGTCAGGCTTTTTTAAGCAGCCAGAAAGCTAAACCTTATATTTTAAATAAACATGGCTTTAAGTTTAAATATGGAGATATTGAGAGCGCTTTAAAAGATATTGTGTTGAGTGAATAATAGAAAATTTACAAAAATAGAATGATCCCTGATAACAGGAACTTAAAAAAGTTTATGGATATATTTTTAACAGAGAAACATAAAATTGTAAGATATTCAGTTCGAGATTTTGCACAAAAGGAGATTATCCCTATTGCAAAAGAGATTGATGAGGAACAACGATTTCCTTGGGAAGTTATCGATAAAATGGCAGCACTTGGCTATTTAGGTATTCAAGTACCAAAAGAGCTTGGAGGTGCTGGCATGGATACAGTCAGCTATACCATCATTATTGAAGAGATTTCAAAGGCATCTGCATCATTAGGGTTGTGTGCGTCTGTTCATAATAGCGTTGCCCTTTATCCTATCCTTGCCTTTGGCAATAAATCACAACATCAAAAATTTGTTCCAGACCTTGCTACAGGTAAAAAAATTGGGGCTTTTTGCCTAACAGAACCAAATGCTGGTTCTGATGCCTCTGCTATTGAAGCAACTGCAATAAAATATGAGAACACACAGAATTTCAACAATAACCATCAAAACGATTCTAATAGTGATAAACAAGATTTTGATAAGCATGATGAATACTATATTGTCAATGCAAACAAAGTTTTTGTAACTAATGGCGGCGTGGCTGAAACTTTTCTAATCTTTGTTAGAACCGACCCTTCAGCAGGACCAAAAGGAATTAGTGTTATTATTGCAGAAAAGGGAAGTGCTGGATTTATAGTTGGAGAGCATGAAAATCTTTCTGGTATGCGGGCAAATCCTGTCTCTTCAATAAGGTTGAGTGATTGTAAAATACACAAAAGCAATCTTCTTGCAAAAGAGGGGCAAGGTCTTAAAATAGGGCTTGCAGCTTTAGATACAGGGCGCATTGGAATTGCAGCTCAAGCTGTTGGAATTGCTCAAGGTGCACTTGAAGAGGGTATAAAATATGCAAAGGAGCGTATTCAATTTAATGTTCCGATTGCAAGACACCAATCAATACAAAACATGATTGCAGATATGGGAACTCAAGTAGAGTCAGCAAGACTTATGGTCTATAGAGCAGCTCTTTTAAAAGATATGGGAAAACCATTTTCAAAAGAGGCGGCAATGGCAAAACTTATGGCAAGTGAGACTGCAAGCCGTGTTGCAGATATGGCTGTGCAAATTCATGGCGGATATGGTTACTCAAAATCATATCCAGTTGAGAGATACTACCGTGATGCCCGTATCACAAGAATTTACGAAGGAACAAGCGAGGTGCATCGCATGGTAATTGCAAGGAGTTTGTTGGCATAGATAGAAAAAAATGTTCAATATAGAAAGAGAGAGATTGGGAGATATATGGGACTCAACATCATCGCCTGTGTAAAATCGGTGATTAATAATACGCTGCCGAGCAGCAACAGAAACACTTTAGAAAATATGGAGTTAAATCCTTTTGATAAACCAGCCATTGAGATGGCTCTCTCTTTAATAAAAGAGCATAAAGGCACTTTAACTGTATTAAGCATGGGACCCAAGAGCGCAACATTGGGGATTCATCAAGCTATTGCAATGGGTGCAGATAGAGCCATTCTAATCTGTGATACAGCTTTAAAAGAGTCAGATACTTACATAACAGCAAAGGTTTTAGGAAAGGCCTTAAAAAAACTTGAGCCATTTGATATTGTTCTATTTGGAACACGAACATCAGATAGCGATACAGGTCATGTTGGACCTCAAACAGCTCAGATGCTTGATATTCCTTTTATTGGAAATATCCACTCATTAACACCAGATTATGTGAAAAATATATGGACTGCGGAGCGAAAAGCAGATGGGTATTTGGAAACCTTTGAAATTGTTGGTCAAAATAAACATTTCCCAAAAAATGTTGGTGTAAATAATGCTGGGGTAGCTGATATAGCTGATACTGGTATGGCTTTCAGCGTTAGCTCTGCATTTGGATATTCTGCATTTGGTGAAAGTAGTTTTATATCTCTTTACGGAGTTGAGAGAGCTTTTTCAGACAAAAATATTGAATTTTGGGATAACCAAACATTAGGATTGAAGCCAGAGGAGACTGGACTTATTGCATCTCCAACAAAGATTGTGGCATGGAATAAGGAAAAAAGAGCAAAGAAGTGTCAATTTATTGATGGCACTTACGATCAAAAGGCGGAACAGTTGGCTCAAAAATTATCAGAAGCTGGTTTTGTGGGGTAAAGATGGGCGATATATGGATATATGGAGATTTAAGAAATCAATCTCTTTTTGATACAAGTCTTAATGTGCTTTGCGGTGCTGGTCAACTTGCCGAAATTATGAAGTCAGAGAAAATCTTTGTAATGGTGGTTTCTGAAGATGATAAAAAAGATAATAAAAAGCGGGCATATAGTAGTGATAATAAAAACTATATAAACGATAACATCTCAATAGAAAGAGCCATTGAAGAGGCTTTTGCCTATGGTGCGGACAAAGTTTTTATTATAAATTCAGAATCTAATTATCTTTTGCCAGAGATAACCTCACAAATTCTTTCCGAACTTGTTAAAAATAGGCAGCCAGCAGTTTTTCTTTTTCCTCTTAATAACATAATGCGTGAAATTTCAGCAAGATGTGCCTTTATATGCGGATCCGGCATGATTGCAGATTGCAAATATCTGAAATATGATAAAGGAGAAATAGTTGCAGTATGCCCATCTCATGGTGGAGAGATTATGGCTGAACTTGGATTTTCTGACCCATCTAAAACTGGTTTTATTACTGTTCAGCCAAATGCTTTTAAAAAGGAGTTGGTAAGCTCTCAGTGCAATTGCAATATCCAAAGCAGAGTAGAAACAATTTCTATTAACTCCCCTGATAATGTTGAAAAGGCACGAATAAAAAGAGTTTCTATAAGTAAAGATAGAGCACAAGAGCAGAGCCTTGAGATAGCAGATAAAGTTGTTGTAGGGGGTGCGGGAGTCGGCAATATTGAGGGTTTTAGAAATTTAAGAAAACTTGCTTATGCTCTTGGTGGTCAGATTGGGGCAACACGTCCTCCAGTTCTCTGGCACTGGACTGATGATGATCGACTAATCGGTCAGACAGGCAAGACAGTAAAACCAGAACTTCTGATTACAGTAGGCACATCTGGTGCTGTTCAATACACTGCTGGAATTACAGAATCCAATATAATTGTGGCGATTAACAAAGACCCTAATGCTCCAATATTTAGATTTGCTGATATTGGGATTGTTGAAGATGCCTCCCTTTTTATTCCAGCATTGACTGATAAGATTCACAAAATTGCTATGCGTTCACTTGCGGACACACTCTCAGATGCTAAAATAGGAAGTAGTGGAGCGGAAATAGCTGGAGTAGATGATTCTCTAAGTAATAATTCAAAAGGTTCTGATTTTGGCTCAAAGCTGATGTCTATGAGAAAATCGCATCAATTGACCCATGAAGACCTTGCAAAAAGAACAGGTAAGAATCCTGAATTTATTGAAGAACTTGAAAATAACCGAACAACTCCATCTGTTGGATTTATGATTAAACTTTCAGAAGTTTTTGGGATTGATCCTGAAACTTTCCTCAATGAAGAAGAGCGAGCAGCTCTTTCCGGAAATAGAGCAAAAGAATATACAAGAAGAACAGGAAATTACTATTATCAAAATCTTACGCCCGGGGCAGAGAATGAGCATCTTAGAGTCTTTATGGTAACCATAGAGTCAAACAAGAAACATAAACCAGTTGCATACAGACATGAGGGTGAGGAGTTCATATATGTTATGGAGGGCAATCTTGAATTAACTCTTGACGGAAAGGTGCATGAGTTAATATCTGGAGAATCGATGAAATTTAACTCTGAGATACCCCATCAATTAAAAAGCCTTGGCAGTAAAGATACAAGGTGTTTAGTAACTCTATATACTCCATAATCTTTTGGAATAATTATTTTCCCACACATCAATTTTTTCCTATCAAAATAGGGATAACTGCTGAGTTACCCCTATTTTAATTTTTGATTATATCCGTCAAAATCTCATACACCATCTGTTAACATTCCATCACTGCAACCTTGCATCCCCCAATAACAATAAGGCTCTATGAATCTGGCACTTATATTGCATGTTTAGTTTTTAAAACCGTTAAATTGACTCATCTAATCTATATATTAGATGAATCTGATTTTAGAATTATTAGATAAAACTTAATGGGTATAAAAATCGTTTCAAAAAAGGTAGGACAATATGATTCTTCAGATGACAAGACCAGTTCAGGGTGGATTGAGGCAAGAGAGATTACTTGAAGCCACCTCCAACCATATTGCTAATGCTGATACGATAGGGTTTAAAAAAGATGTTGTTAGTTTTGACAAGATTTTTAAGGCTCGCTTGAATACAGATTTTAGTGAAGGGCAAATCAAAACAACAGACAACAAATTGGACGTAGCTCTTGGAGATGAAGGTTTTTTTAAAATAGCTACTAATGATGGTGTTGAATATACAAGAGACGGAAATTTTAGTCTAAATCCACAAGGAATTCTTGTAAATCAACATGGAGATCCTGTTCAAGGTCAAAATGGCGACATTACAATAAATGGTCAAAAAGTTGAAATAAACGAAGCTGGAGAGATCCGGGTAGATGGTGTTTTAGTAGATACTTTCGATGTTGTAACCTTTGATGATCTTACTAAGTTAGATAAAAAAGGTGGAAATCTATTTATTTACGACGGGGATGCAGCTGCTGATGAAAAGGCACCAAATAGGCTATTGGTTAAGCAAGGTGCAATTGAGGGTTCAAATATCTCGGTTGTAGATGAGATGGTTGGTATGATCGATCATCACAGAATGTATGAGACATACCAAAAAATGATGCAAACCTTTGATGAGATTGATGGAAAAGCAGTTAATGAAGTAGGTAAACTGCAATAGATAATTTAAAGAGTTAGGTTATCACTTCATTCGTTTTTTACTTTAGAGATAGGCTAATGTTGAGGATTGAAAAAAGGAGATAAAACTATGATACGAGCATTATGGACAGCAGCAACAGGTATGAATTCTCAGCAGATGCAGACAGATGTTGTAGCAAATAACCTTGCCAACTCAAGTACTGCTGGATTTAAAAAATCGCGGGCAAACTTTGAAGACCTTATGTATCAAACCATGCTTGTAGCTGGAGCAACCACCCCAGGAGGTGGGCAGGTTCCAACAGGAATTCAGGTTGGTATGGGAGCAAAGCCTGCTGGAATACAAAAAATATTTACACAAGGCGACTATGTTCAAACTGGTAACCATCTTGATATGGTTATTCAAGGAGACGGTTTTTTTAGAGTTCTTCATGGGGACCAAGAGCTTTACACAAGAGCTGGTAATTTCACCCTTGACAGTGAAGGGTTCATAACTACACCTGGCGGGGATAGGCTTCAGCCAGAAATTGCAATACCTGCTGAAGCAACACTTATAACTCTACAAGATAACGGCACACTTACAGTTCATGGTGCAAACGAAGAGATTCTCGCCACAGAGCAGATTAACATTACAACGTTTATAAACCCTGCTGGACTCTTTGCAGTAGGCGGAAATCTCTTTAGAGCAACTGAAGGATCAGGGGCGGCAATAGAGCAGGTTCCGGGAGAAAATGGTTCTGGCACAGTTGCCAACAATTCGCTTGAGATGTCAAATGTCAGCGTAGTTGAGGAGATGGTAGGAATGATTACAGGGCAGAGAGCTTATGAAGCAAACTCTAAATCTGTTCAAACTGCTGATGCAATGCTTGGTATTGCAAATGGAGTAAAGCGTTAGTCAACCCCAATAGAGGCGGTTAGTTAGAAACAGGGTAGGGCATCTTCCTGCATCCAAATATATGTACATAAATTATGAATTATGGTGAAGTATGAAACATAGATTGCTTGTGCTTATTATTATCTTATTACATCTTTTCCCTTTATCAGCAATAGCTGGATCAGGGGAAATCGTAATTGAAGTTCGAGAATCTGTTAATGTGAATAGCAGAAAAGTGACTCTTGGGGAGATTGCAGATATTGAAGCGCCAGCAATTATTAAACGCCAACTTGCAGCAATTGATATGGGATTTGCGCCTGCCCCAGGGAAGAGTAAAATTATTAATGGCAGACAGCTTGAATCCAAAATAAGATCAAACAGGCTTTTCTTGGAAAATAGAGTCTCTCCAAACAAAAACTCTTCAGATAAAAAAACTTCTATTAACTCTTCTGGCAACAACTCTTCTGAAAATATAACCATAATTGTTCCTGATAAAATCTATATTGAACGGTCAAGCCAAGAGGTTTCTGAAAATGACCTTAAAGCAATTTATGAAGATTATGTCAGTGAAAAATTGGATGGACAAGATTTTGAGATAAACGATTTTTCAGTAAGAGGACTTGAGGTTTATCCAGAAGGAGAGGTCTCTATTTCCACACCTACAAGTAACGATAAAGAGATTAAAGGAAGGGTAACTCTCTATGTAAAAGTCAAGGTTGATGGAAAAGATTACGGACGACTATCTCTTTCAGGGTGGATTGACATTTTTGATAATGTTCTTTGTGCGGCTCGCTCTCTTACAAGGGGAAAAGTTCTTGAGTTAGGTGATGTTAATGTTCAAAGGGTCAATGTTGCCAATATTAATGGTGATTATTTTAACGATCCTAATGATGTTGTAGGAAGGGTTCTTACTAAAAATGCACCTAATAATAAGGCTATAGTTACTAATATGATAGAAGATGCGGCACTTGTTCGTAAAGGTGACAGCGTCAAAATTATTGCTGCTCGAGGCAATCTTAAAATAATTACTATCGGAACTGTAAAGAGTGATGGAAAAATGGATGACACAGTCCAGGTTCAGAACATGACATCAGGTAAAGTTATAAATGCTATTGTTACGGGTAAAGAGAGTGTTAAGGTTTTTTATTAGATTGTCTATCTACAAAACTTGATTTTATTGGATAAATCCAAAGCTTTGTAGCAACTCAATTTAAAATTGTCAAAGGGATGACATCAGCATTCAAAATATCGGCACTTTTTACAAATTGGTTAAAATAGGGAGGGTGTTATGAAAATTTATTCAAAAATTCCAATATGTTTTTTAAAACTAAATGTCTTAATAACATGTAATTTTATGATTATGATAATACTATCAGGCTGCTCTTATTTTGATAAAGATAAAGAGTCTGCTCTATTGCCGCCTGGAATATCAGACCAACCAGCACTTCAGACCAAATATGAAAATTTGCCGCCATCAGAAGGATCTCTTTGGACAGAGACAAGCGATCCATTTTTTGAAGATACAAAGGCAAGGCAGCCAGGAGATACTTTGATTGTTGATATTGTTGAGAATGCAAAGTCGAGCATGGATGCTGCAACAGAGGCTGGCAGAACCAGCAAAATGGATATTGGTGTTCCAAATTTCTTTGGCTACACTGAGCCTTTTGTAGCTCTTCCAAATCCTATCACAAGAGGAATGGTTGCTGATAAGATGGTTGGCACAAAATTTGATAATTCATTTAAAGGTGAGGCAAAGAGTAATAGAAACGGACAAATTACAGCATCCATTGCAGCAAGAATTGTAGATGTACTTCCAAATGGCAACTACACAATTTATGGAAAACGTGCAATGAAGCTAAATCAAGAGGTTCAATATATTGTCGTATCTGGTATCGTAAGACCAGAAGATATTGGCGATAATAATAGGGTGCAATCAACTTATCTTGCTGATTCAAGAATTGAATATTTTGGTCAAGGTGTAATTGCTGATAAGCAAAAACAAGGTTGGGGAACACGTCTGTTTGATAATCTGTGGCCATTTTAAGTTATAAATTCGAGGTGAATACTATGTTGAATTTTTATAAGTTTAAATCTTCTCAATATATCTCAATTACTATGATTTTTTGCACTATCTGCTTAAACATAAGCCCTGTAGATGCCGCACGTATTAAAGATATTGCAGCCATAAAAGGGATAAGAACTAACCAGTTAATTGGATATGGGCTTGTTATTGGTCTTGATGGAACGGGCGATAAATCAGGCACAGATTTTACTACCCAAGGACTTGCAAACATGATGGAGAGAATGGGAATAAGCGTTGATAAAAACTCTCTAAAAGTTAAGAATATTGCAGCAGTTATGGTAACTGCAAACATTCCACCATTTTCAAGAATCGGTAATAAACTTGATGTTGTTGCCTCCTCTGTGGGTGATGCAAAGAGCCTTTCTGGTGGAACGCTTCTTTTGACACCACTTAAAGGCGTTGATGGCAAAGTTTATGCTTTAGCACAAGGACCAGTGGCAATTGGCGGATCTTCTGCAGGAGATGCAGGTGGAAGTAAACAAAAAAATCATCTTCAGGTGGCAAGAATCGCAAATGGTGCGACTGTAGAGCGTGAGATTCCTATGAAATTGGACGGCAAAAAAAATTTGACTCTATCTTTGTTAAATCCAGATTTCACAACCGCATCAAGAGTTGCTGAGACTATTAACGCTTCAATTGGAAAAGGTGTTGCTGAGACTGTCGACTCAAGTGCTTTGCAGCTTAATATTCCAGAAAATATGCAAGAACATCAAGTCGCTGAATTTATAGCTGATATTGAATCTCTTGAGGTTATACCAGATACTAAAGCAAAAGTGGTTGTAAACGAAAAGACAGGCACAGTTATTATTGGAGATAATGTAACCATTTCGACAGTTGCAGTGGCTCACGGTAATTTAACTGTCAGCATAAAAAAAGATGCTGATGTATCTCAACCAGCACCGTTATCAGATGGTCAAACTGTTGTTACTCCTCAAACAAATGTAAATATGGAGGAAGAAAAAGTCAGACTTATGACTTTAGAAGGCGGCACAACAATTGGGGAATTAGTAAGAGGTCTTAACTCAATTGGAGCAACTCCAAGAGATATGATTACAATTCTTCAGAGTATCAAAGCCGCTGGAGCGCTACAGGCTGATCTTGAGATTTTATAAAAAGAAATTAAGAAAAAAGGAGTCTTGATATGGATATTTCTTTAGATAATAGAGATTACCTCAATAATATTAGTCGAGTAAACAATAGCGATAAAGCTAATGCTTTTAAGGCTAAAAAAGATGAAAAAGGCTTAAAAGAGGCTTGTCAAGGATTTGAGGAGGTATTTCTCAACACAATGATGAAAACAATGCGTGCAACCATTCCAGAAGATCCTCTTTTGGGAAAATCACAAGG